>NZ_VFVA01000027.1:0-75530 GCF_006442155.1 Mesorhizobium sp. B2-4-14
CCCTCCTTGTGGGGGAGATGTCCGGCAGGACAGAGGGGGGCGCGAAGGATCGCCGCCTATCTACTTTGCACCAACCGCCTGCTCATAGACATCCGGCTTGAACCCCACGAGAACACTGTCACCAATTTCCAGCACCGGGCGCTTGATCATCGTCGGTCTGGCCAGCATCAGCGCCTTGGCCTGCTTTTCGTCGAGCGATTGCTTGTCTGTCTCCGGCAGTTCGCGGAACGTGGTGCTGCCCTTGTTGAGGAGCTTTTCCCAGCCGACCTTGCCGACCCAGCCATTCAGCCTGCCCGCTTCGATCCCGTCGGCCCGATAGTCATGGAAACGATAAGGCACGTCATGGCTCTCCAGCCAGATGCGCGCCTTCTTGATCGTGTCACAGTTGGTGATGCCATACATGGTGATCGTCAAAGCGCGCTTCCCTGCTGATTGTCGAATCCGTCCCGCACCCTAAAACCGCCCTTCCCGCTTTGCCAGCGCCCGCATCCCATGTGAAGATGATTTGAACCTTGCATGAACGGCCAGGGCATTGCCCCGGCCGCCATGCTCGTTTTTCGCCTGCAGCGAAGAAAGCAGACTCCGGAAAGCCGGCGGCATTGCCTCAATAGTAGAAGCGCTCTTCGGTAATCTTGCCGTTCTTGACTGTGTACAGGCCAACCTCATCCATGGTGACGCACTCGCCCGTAGCCTTGGGCGTTATGTCAAACGTGAAGCGCACCGCGAACTGGTCGCCGTTGATATAGGGCCCCTCGACGGAGCCGCCGTGCACTTGGTTGTTCTCTTGCCACCACTGGCCCTTCTGTTTCACGGCTTCCTTGCCGTTGCAGACGGCCATAGGGCCCTCCATGGCTTCATAGCTGACGATTTCGTCGGCATTGTACTTCTGAGCGGCACTTTCGTTGTCGCCCCGCCTGAGCAGTTCGGTGAAATCCTTGGCAATTTCCGCGACGGTCATTTGTCTTCCTCCTGTTCCGACGCACTCGAAGTAGGAAAGCGCTCGCCAGTCCGCCAGCTTTGCCCGCACGACAGCTGACAAGCTTTGTCAGGACGATAGACATAGCGCGGCTCTGGGACGACGGTTTGAGGGCGAGCGATCGGCGCATCACATCGCACTGAGCGGCCAACAGTCCGGGAAAACGTACTTCTTCAGTCCGCGCAAGCTGTGCACAAGAACGAACTCCCGGGCGACAAAGCTGATTGGGCCGATAGGCTGTTGCGGAATAAGTTTCTGGTCATAGGCCAGCGTCAAATGTGGAACGAAACCGTCTGAAGCTTTGAGTCCTTCGCGCGACATTTCAGCGCCGAGCTTCCTGCTCAATTCGCAAACCGGTCCGTCATCGGCGAGAAGCACGAAAGGATGCTTGGCCGGGCGGCTCCTCGTCGCCGGGCGACCGGGAAAGCTCCTGAATTGGCGAAAGGTGACATCAAACTCAGACATCGCGATGCGCCGCCCCGATCGGGCCGCTGCGAAGATGATTTTCTCTGGCAGCCTTTTGTAATCACCGACATGTTGCAGGCTGACGTGAAACCGGTGATACAGCAGACGTGAGGCGGTTATCTCACATTGGCCGCACAGCTGGCTTTGACAATCCGCAAACCGCGAATAGTCCTTCTGCTGCAGAAACAAGCCGTAGAAGACGCGCTCCGGCCGCTTAGGCCGCCATGGCGGCTCTGGAATTCCGAAATCGAACTCGCCTTGGTACATACGCGTACGCTCGCCAAGGAACGCTCCCGTTTTGCTCCGGCGTTAGAACAAAACAGGTACATCTCTTTGAGTCAAGCGTGGATTGCTTCGAAGCCCACCCCGCATCCGATGCCCTTGACCTCGAGAAAGTCATGGACCCCAGTCGGCGTATTCGCGGCCGTTGCCCGACTGCCGTAGCCGCCGATGGAGCAGGTCAGCTGGGCAGCATAGGGCAGTTGGCGCCACGGCGCAGGCTGATATGCGCCACGTCGCCGACGCTGAACTGGAAACCCTCAGCCTGGCGCGGCGCATCGATGACAATAGGTGCGCCTTGGTCGAGTTCGGCATGCAGCCGCAGCGTGCGGCCATGAAAGACGACGCTGTTGACGCGCGCCGGCGCCGTGCCCGGCGCGGCCTCGGTCGTTGCCAGCAAGTCCTCCGGGCGCACGCCGATGGTCCGCACTTCGCCTTGCCCGGGTGACTTCCCAGTTTCAGAAGTTGCCTCCACCGCCAGGGCGCCGGCGGCGAAACGCAGGCGATCGCCCTCGCGGCCGACGAAATGCGACTGCAGGAGATTCATGGTGCCGATGAAGCTCGCCACGAACGTCGTGGCGGGCCGGTCGTACAGTACCGCCGGTGGCGCGATCTGTTCGATGCGGCCCTTGTTCATGACGACGATGCGGTCGGAGATCGACAGCGCTTCGGTCTGGTCATGGGTGACCATGACGAAGGTGGTGCCAAGCCGCGACTGCAGCCGCTTCAACTCGACCTGCATCTGTTCGCGCAGATGCGCGTCAAGCGCCGACAGCGGTTCGTCGAGCAAGAGCACGCGCGGTTCGCAGACGATGGCGCGGGCGAGCGCGACGCGCTGGCGTTGGCCGCCGGAGAGTTCGGAAACGCGGGCACGAAGCTTGTCGGCGAGGCCGACCATGTCGAGGGCTTCACCGACGCGTTTTGCCTGTTCGGCTCCGGACAATTTGCGCAGCGACAGACCGAAGCCGACATTTTCGGCGACGTTCATGTGCGGGAACAGCGCGTAGTCCTGGAACACGGTATTGACCGGCCGGTCGTAAGGTCGAAGCGCGGTGATGTCGCGGCCGTCGAGCAGCACCGCGCCGCTCGACGGGCTTTCGAAGCCCGCAATGACGCGCAGGCTGGTGGTCTTGCCGCAGCCCGATGGTCCGAGCAGGGTGATGAACTCGCCGCTGATGATGTCGAGATCGACGGCGTCGAGCCCGACGATACCGCCGGGAAAAATCTTCGATACCGCCTGCAGGCGGACGAGCGGATCAGGCGCCATCGCGAACCTCGGACGGTTTCGTGGTGTTGACCCAGAGGATCCGGCATTCCTCGCCGCCAGGATTGCGGAAAGCGTGCAACAGCGTGCTCTTGAAGGCAAAACTGTCGCCGGTCTTCAGCACGTATTTTGTCGAATCCACCACCAGTTCGACCTCGCCGGCCAATACGTAGCCAAACTCATGGCCTACATGCGCATAGGCTTCCGCGGTGCCGCCGCCGGCTTCCACCGTTACCAGCATGCCGGTCAGCGTCGCGCCCGGCGGCGACAGCAGCGCCTTGGCGATGCCCTCCGACTTCACCGGGATGGCGCGGCGGCAGTTGGCACGCACGCAGTAGAGATCGTTGGCGGCATCGTCGCCGTCGGCGATCAGCGCCGACGGCTCGATGTCCAGAGCCGCGGCGAGCGGCCAGATCACCTTGACGCGCAGCGAAGACATGCCGCGCTCGATCTGGCTGAGCGCGCCGATCGACACGCCCGCCCTGGCGGCAAGCTCCGCCAGCGAAAGGCGGCGCTCGAGCCGCAGGGCCCGCACCCGCCGACCGACGCGAACGTCGGCATCGTCCTTGGGTTTCTCGGCCTGTTCGTCCAGCATGTCCATGCATCGGTCCTCGTTTGCCGCATCCTTATCGAGCAACGCAGCATTGTCGTTCGCACGTTTGCGCTGCCCCTCACCCTTACCCTCTCCCCGTGAAAAAACGGGGAGAGGGGGTCGCCGACGTTGCGGCCAGTCCCCTTCTCCCCGTCTCTATTACGGGGAGAAGGGGCAGGCGGATGAGGGGCGGCGCAAGCTTCAGTAATCCAATCGCCTCCAACAAGGCTGGCCAGCGTCACCCGCCGGCCTTCACCTTCTCGAACATCTTGGCGACATCGTCATTCTGCTTCATCGGGCCGGTGAAGATCGTGCTCTTCAGCATTACTTCAGGGTCGGACGGCAGCTGGAGCTTTTCCAATTCGTCCTTCGGCACACCGGCGAAGGCAGTCGAGAGCGAGCTGCCATAGCCATAGGACTGGATCAGGAATTTGCCCGACTCGGCGTCCAGCCGGCTGTTGATGAAGTCATAGGCGAGATCGACGTTCTTGGCGTCCTTGAGCATGACGAAACCGCAGGCCCAGGTCAGCATCCCTTCCTTCGGCCTCATGAACTCGACCGGCACGCCCTGCTTCTTCAGCGAAGTGGCCGATGCGTTCCAGGTCATGGCGGCGACCAGCTGGCCACTGGCCAGCGCCTGCTCGACCGAAGTCATATCGGTGGTGTAGCTCGACAGCAGCGGGCGCTGTTCGCGCAGCTTCTCGGCGACCTTGTCCATTTGGTCCGCAGTCATGTCGAAGGGGTTCACGCCGGCAAGCAGTGCCGCGACGATGGGCGTGTCGTGGACGGCGTCGATGGTCGCCATGCGGCCGGCATACTGCTTGTCCCACAGAAGTTTCCAGCTCGCTTCGGGGTTCTTCACCAGATCGGTGCGGTAGAGGATCGAGGTGTTGCCCCAGTCCCACGGCACCATCCAGACCTTGCCGTCGCCCGCCTGCAAATCGGGCAGGTTCTTGAACACGGGGAAGACCGAATCCCAGTTCTTGATGCGCTTGGTGTCGATCGGCTGCAGCAGGCCTTCCTTGTTCCAGCGCGCCACCTTGTCGTAGCAGGGATGCGCTATGTCGGGGCGGAAGCCTGCCTTGACCTTGGTGAAGGCATCGTCATCGTCACCGAAGATGGAGGCCTCGAAGCCATCGGGATGCGCGGCGAGGAAGCTCTTGTTGAAATCGGGCAGCTCGTACCCTGACCAGGTGAAGTATTGCAGCTTCTCGGCGGCCAACGCCACGGTCGACGACAGTGCGAGCGCCAGTGCGGCAAGGCCGGCCCGGGCCTTGTGTCCGGCTATCGATTTCAGGTGGAATGCCATTTTCGTTCTCCTCTTCTTTGTTGTGGTTGGCGTTGTTGTGATCAGGCTGAATTGGCGGATATCCGGCGCACCGCGCCAAGCCCGCGATGGCGCAGGATCTCGGCTGTGCCGGCGATGATGAAGGACACGGCCAGGATCATCGTCCCCAGCGCCATGACGGTGGGCAGCGAGCGGGGAAAGCGCAGTTGGCTCCAGATGTAGAGCGGCAGGGTCGGCTCGGTGCCGGCAAGGAAGAAGACGACGATGAATTCGTCGAAGGAGATCAGGAAGGCGAGCATGAAGGCCGACAGCACGGCGGGCAGGCTGAGCGGCAGCATGACGCGCCGGAACGTCGTCCAGTCGGAGGCGCCAAGGTCGAGCGCCGCCTCGCGAACCGTCCTGGGGATGGCGGCGAAGCGGCTGCGCATGACGACCACGGTGGTTGGCAGCGCCACCAGTATATGGCCGAGCACGATGGCGACACGCGACGGTCCAACGCCAACGAGGTTGATCAGGATCAACAGCGATATGCCGACGATGACGCCTGGAATGAGGATCGGCAGCCGTGCGATGGCGCTGATGGTGGCGGCCAATGGCGAGCGGCCGTAGAGGTCCATATAGGACACGGTAATGCCGCACAGCGTGGCGCCGGAGGCCGCGATGGCGCCGATGACGAGACTGTTCAGGAGCGCGCCCGACAGAGCGGAATTGCCATAGAGGGTCGCGTACCACTGCAGCGTGAAGCCCTGCAGCGGAAACGCCGCCTGGATGGAATCATTGAAGGAAAACAGCGGAATCAGCAGAACCGGGAGATAGAGAAACACGAGGTAGGCGAGCACATAGAGGCCTAGCCAGCGGCCATTTCGTTGCGTGCCGAGGCGTTCCACTCTCATGTGCGGCTGCCAAACCTGCGGTCGGCGCCGCGTGCGACCAGCACCACGACCAGGATGACCAGCATGACGCAGACCGAAAGGGCCGCGCCGAACGGCCAGTCGTTGGCCTTGCCGAACTGCGACTGGATCAGTGTGCCGATCATGGTGCTGGCCGGTCCGCCGACCATCGCCGGGGTGACATAGTCGCCGACCGTCGGCACGAAGACGACCAGGGCCGCGGCCAGGACGCCCGGCATCGAGTTCGGCAGCACGACCCGGCGAAAGGACGTGAACGGCCGCGCGCCAAGGTCTGAAGCGGCCTCGATCAGCGATTTCGGAATGGTCTCCAGCGCCACATAGATCGGCAGGATGGCGAACGGCGCATAAGCGTGGGCCAGCGTGACGACCACAGCCGCTGGCGTATTGAGAAACGCCAAGGTCGGCTGTGACCAGATACCGCTTTCGATCAGCGCCGAGTTCAGGACGCCGTTATAGGCGAGCACGATCTTCCAGGCGAAGACGCGCAGCAGGTAGCTGGTCCAGAACGGCAGTGTCACCAGGAACAGGAGCAGGCCACGCCGCCGCCCGGCGTAGAACGCAAGGTAGTAGGCGACGGGATAGGCGGTGACGACCGTGGCCAGGGTCACCAGCCCGGCGATGACCAACGAGCGCAGCGTCACCGTCCAGTAGAGCGGATCCGAAACCACCGTGGCGAAATTCGCCAGGCCGAAGCCGCTGCCCAGCAGCGAACCGTCATTGCCGCGGAAGGCAAGGAAAAGCACGAGGCCAAGCGCAAACAGGATCAGCAGGAAAGTGACCAGCGCGCCCGGCAGCAGCATGGCGAACCGGAAGCCCGACGAAGACCGGGCCTCGGACACCTGTGCCGCAACTAGGGTCGACATCGACCGGCTCACCCAAATTTTGAAATTACCAAAGAGTTTTTCATATTTGTGAAACTGTCAAGCGAAATCCCGCCGGTGGATTGTGACGGGCATCCATTGAAACCGTTTCGACAAGGTTTGAACGAGTCACATGAATACCCAGAGGTTTCACGCTCTTGAAAAGACTCAGCCGGGTCTCGACAGTGCCGACGCAGACCCGCTTGTCGCAAAGCCGGAATTTCATGGACGAGACGGCAGTCTGAATCGCCATCGAATGGGATAGACCTTTGGGCGGAATCCGGGGAAAGTGCCGCGCCGACCCGGCAAGCCCGCATTCGATGATCAGAGGACCGCACGCATGACGAACCCGACGCATCTGCCGACCGAGGGCCTTTTTGTCGGCCGCGCCAGGAGCAGCGATGCCTTGTATCCCCTGGTGATCACGGTGCGTGACGGCATCGTCTTCGACATCACGTCGAGCGCGGCGCCGACCGTGCGCGACGTCTGCGAGATGGCCGATCCGGCAAGGCATGTGCGCTCGGCCGAGGGCAAGCCGATCGGCTCCCTCGACGACATCGCGGCCAACAGTTTCGAGGCCACGCGTGATCCGGCAAAGCCATACCTCCTGTCCCCGGTCGACCTGCAGGCCATCAAGGCATCGGGCGTGACTTTTGTCGTCAGCCTGCTCGAACGGGTGATCGAGGAGCAGGCGCGCGGCTCGGCGGAAAAGGCCGACGCCATCCGCGCCGACATTGCCGGGCTGATCGGCCATGACCTTTCGAAGCTCAAGCCCGGTTCGCCCGAAGCGATGGAGATCAAGGCCAAGCTGATTTCGCGCGGCGCCTGGTCGCAATATCTGGAAGTGGGCATCGGCCCGGATGCGGAAATCTTCACCAAGTGCCAGCCGATGGCTTCGGTCGGCTTCGGCGCCGATGTGGGCCTTCACCCGGTGTCGACCTGGAACAATCCGGAGCCGGAGATCGCCATGATCGCCGCCAGCAGCGGCAGGATCGTCGGCGCCACCATCGGCAACGATGTCAATCTGCGTGACGTCGAGGGGCGTTCGGCGCTGCTGCTCGGCAAGGCCAAGGACAACAATGCGTCGGCTTCCCTCGGTCCTTTCATCCGCCTGTTCGACGACGCATTCTCGATCGACGACGTGAAGCGCGCCGTCGTGCGCCTGAAGGTCGAGGGCGAGGATGGGTTCTCGCTGGAGGGCGCAAGCTCGATGGCCGAGATCAGCCGCTCGCCCGAAGAACTGGTCGCCGCTGCCATGGGTCCGCATCACCAATATCCGGATGGGCTGGCGCTTTATCTCGGCACCATGTTCGTGCCCTCGAAGGATCGCGGCGAAAAGGGCAAGGGCTTTACCCACAAGGTCGGCGACATCGTCACCATCTCGTCGGAAAAATTCGGCGCGCTGGTCAACCGGGTGCGGCTGTCGCCCGATTGCCCGCACTGGACCTACGGCGCCAGCCATCTGATGCGCGACCTCGCCAAGGCCGGTCTCATCTAGCTGTGGCGCAACCGGCCTGCCGGACGGTCAGGACGGTTGCTCGGCTGAGCCTCGACGCCAATCATCCCGCTGCCCGGAAAAATCACCCCAACTGAATCTGATGGGGCCGTTGATGGCGCCCGGTCAGCCGCCAACTACATCTGCAGATGGAGGCTTGCCATCCGCCGAAAAAGGGAATGCTCTTGGGCATCCGAGCGGCGCTGGCAAAAGACGCAATCCGGCTGAAGCCGGAACAAGGGACGGATCATCTTCAACCGGGAGGAAATCAAATGCTGACGAGACTAAGACTTGTGCTCTACGGCCTGCTGGTCGCGCTGACGGTTCTACCGGCAGCCGCCCAGGCCAAGACGTTCTACTGGATTTCACATGGCGGCCCGGCCGATCCGGTCTGGACCTACTTCCTTGCCGGCGCCAAGCAATGGGCAAAGGACACCGGCAACACCGTCAACACCTCGTTCCACAATGGCGACGTTGCCTCCCAGCAGGAAGCGGTTCGCGCCGCGATCTCGGCCAAGGCCGACGGCATCGTCACCACCAGCCCAGATCCGGGCAGCCTGGTTGAGATCGTCAAGGAAGCCCGTACCGCCAACATCCCGATCATCAACTTCAACACGCCCGATCCCAAGGCCAATTTCAATGCCTATGTCGGCGGCGACAACGTCACCTTCGGCAAGCATTGGGCGCAGTATCTGGTCGACAAGGGGCTGGTGAAGAAGGGCGACTTCGTCTGGATGCCGGTCGAGATCCCCGGCGCCACCTATGGCGTCCAGGAGGAAGAAGGTATCAAGAGCGTCTTCGGCCCACTCGGCGTCACCTATGAAGTCACCGAGGCGACGCTCGACCAGGCCGAAGTGATCAACCGCATGGTCGACTATCTCACCGCCCATAAGGGCAAGGTGAAGGCCATCATCGGCCTCGGCGACCTCGTCACCGGCTCGATCAAGCGGGTGTTCGACCAGGTCGGCATCAAGCCCGGCGAAATCCCGGTCGTGGGCTGGGGCAATTCTCTCGACACCACCCAGGAAGTGCTGAACGGCTACGTCAATGCCGGCCAGTGGCAAGACCCGCAGGCGACCAGCTATGTCGCGCTGTCGCTGGCCAACATGGCCGCCAGCGGCATTCCTCCAGGCTTCAACGTCATCACCGGCGCGCTCTATGAGAAAGACACCGCCGGGGTCTACGACAAGATCCTGTCCGGCAAATAACCGCGATCCTGGCGCCGCGCCGTTCCGGCATGGCGCCAGATGCCTTCTTGCGCCGCGACTGCCCGCCTATGCGGTGGGGGGTCGCGGCCCGTTCCAACCATGTCGCGGGTTCCCAGTGGAAAATCATTCGCTCATCCAACGCCTGATCGCGCGGCCGGAATTCGGACCCTTCGTCCTGCTGGTCGTCGAAATCGCCGTTTTCTGGAGCATCAACCCCGATTTCCTGTCGCCGCAGAACATCTCCAACACGCTGGCCTTCACTGTCGAACTCGGCCTGATCGCGCTGGCGATGACATTGCTGATGACGTCGGGCGAATTCGACCTGTCCGTCGGGTCCCTGTTCGGCTTCTCGCCGGTGCTGATGTGGACGCTGTTCAATGGCGGCGTCACCTCGCTGGAGATGGGCTTCGTCGTCGCGCTGGTGGTCGCCGCGCTCATCGGCCTGGTCAATGGCTGGTTCGTCACGCAGCTCAAGATCCCGTCCTTCCTGGTGACGCTCGGCATGCTTCTGGTGGTGCGCGGCAGCGCCCTTTTCATCACCGATGGCTTTCCGCAGCGGACCTGGAGCGCCGAAGGCAGCTGGCTGGCGGAAGCGCTGGTCGGCGACTTCTTCATCGGCCCGTTCCGCATCTACATGTCGCTGTTCTGGTTCATCGCCGCGGCAATCGCGCTCGGCTATGTGCTGACGCAAAGCCGGACCGGCAACTGGATCCAGGCGGCGGGCGGCAATCCCAACGCAGCGCGCGCTCGCGGCGTCAATGTCAACCGCGTCAAGGTCGGCCTGTTCGTCCTGTCGTCGGTCATGGCCTCGCTTGCCGGCGTCATCTCTTCGCTGCGCACATCCGCCGCCAACCCCAACAGCGGCACCGGCTACGAACTCGAGGTGATCGCCATGGTGGTCATCGGCGGCACGGCGCTGACCGGCGGGCGCGGCACCATCATCGGCACGGTGCTCGGCATCCTGATCCTGCGCGTGATGCGCAACGGCATCGTGCTGATCGGTGTACCCGGCCTTGCCTACAACATCTTCATCGGCGCGATCATCCTTGGCATGATGGCACTCCACTCATGGCTGGAACGCCGGCATCAGGCAGGGACTTGAACCATGGCTGAACCGCTCATCCGCATGCAGAACATCCGCAAGTCCTACGGCCGCGTGCAGGCGCTGGTGGATGCCAATTTTCATGTCAACGAACGAGAGATCGTCGGTCTGCTCGGTGACAACGGCGCCGGCAAGTCGACGCTGATCAAGGTGCTGTCGGGCGCCGTGCCGCTGACCAGCGGCGACATCTTCATCCGCGGCAAGAAGGTGAACCTGCGCAGCACCAGCGACGCAATCGCCAACGGCATCGAGACCATCTACCAGGACTCCGCACTGGTCACGCAATTGTCTATCGCCCGCAACCTGTTCCTGGGGCGAGAGCCGATCAAACCGCCGCGCTTCCTCAACCGCATGGACCAGGAGGCGATGAACACGGTCGCCCGCGACCTGCTCAAGCAGGTCGGCATTTCGAAGAACATTCCACCGACGACGCCGATCGGCTCGCTCTCCGGCGGCGAGCGGCAGGCGGTGGCGATCGCGCGCGCCATGCATTTCGATAGCGACCTCATCATCCTCGACGAGCCGACCAACAACCTTGGCGTGGCCGAAACACAGGGCGTGCTGAGTTTCGTGCGCAACGCACGCGATTCCGGTCATTCCTGCATCTTCATCGCGCACAACATCCACCATGTCTTCCAGGTGGTCGACCGCATCGTCGTCATGCGCCGGGGCAAGGTGGTCGCCGACGACATCGATCCGAAGAAGACCAGTGTCGCGGAAGTCGAACGGATCATCACCGGCATGTCGGACAAGGAAATCCGGGACGCCATCGCCGACGGCAAACCGGCGCACTGAGGACGGGCGGAAGCCGTCCTGTCGAAACCGTCGAATGCGAATGGGATGATGGTGGGCAATCATCCGTTGCTCAGATCGCATCGCTTCTCACATCACCCGTCTGGCGCGGCAACGCGTCGACGCATAGGGTTGCGGCATGAAGGCCACCGTCTCCGATATCGCCAGGAACTGCGGGCTCTCGACGGCGACGGTCGACAGGGTGCTCAACAATCGGCCCGGCGTGAGCGCCGCCAACAGGCAGCGCGTCATGGAGGCCGCCAAGCAGCTTGGCTATTTGCCGGTCGCCGATCAGGTGACGCTGCCCTCCAAGCCCGCAAACCTCGAATTCTTCCTGCCGATCGGCAGCAACGCCTTCATGCAGGATCTGGCAAGGCACATCGAGGACTATGCGTCGCGCCTGCCGCTGGTCGCGTCCTGCCGGATCCACAACCTCGCCGGTATCTCGCCGAACGCATTGCAGACAGCCGTGGAAAACCTGTCGCTGAAGGCCAATGGCGTCGGTGTCATCGCCATCGACCATCCACGAACCCGCAACATACTGGGCGACATCGTCGAAGCCGGCATCCGCCTGGTGACGCTGGTGTCGGATATTCCGGCCGCCCCCCGCTCGGCCTATGTCGGCATCGACAACCGGGTGGCGGGGCGAACCGCGGCACTGTTGATGGGGCGTTTCCTCGGCGGCCGCGAGGGTCAGCTGGCGATGGTCGTCGGCTCACGCTCCTATCGTGGGCATGAAGAACGCGAAATGGGTTTCCGCTCGGTGCTTGGCGAGGAGTTTCCCAACCTGACCATCAGCAGCGCCGTCGAGATCAACGACGAGCCGGATGCCAGCTACGCCGAGACCATGAAGGCGCTGCGCAACGAACCGGAACTGCTCGGCATCTATTGCGTCGGGGCCGGACGCTCCGGTGTTGCGAAAGCCATCCGGGAGACGCGGCCCAATCGCAAACCGGTGTTCATCTGCCACGACCTGACCAAGGAGACGCGCGGCTACCTCGTCGACGACCTTGTCGACGTCGTCATCGACCAGCATGCGAGGCTGATCGCAGAACAATCGGTCATCCGCCTGCTCGGCTCCATTGCGTCATCGGCACCCTATCTGACCCGGAAATTTATCGAGCCGCGGCTGATTTTCAGGGAAAACGTGCCGGTGCAGTGAGGTCGCACCCGAATGTCACGGGGCGGCACGGCAAATCTGCACAGCTGCTATGCACTATTCGTGATTGCCGAATCATTGGGCAATTCGTAGCTTCTGGTTGTCGGCCATCTACTCCTCCCAGATGCGATGCTGGCGCTGAATGGGGTGCACCTCCTCCCGCACCACATTCGAAATCGAGCCCGCTGCCACCTCCTCCCGGCAGCGGGCTTTTTTCGTTCAGCCGGCGGGTAGTGCGGTAGCAGCCGGCCAACAAAGGCGTCAGGCATCGCCCGCTGATGCGGTGGGGAATGACTGATAGCCGCGACGAATTTCAGCCGGCCGCAGCGCCCCGGAAGGAAACGATCAGGCCTTCCGCCATGCGCACGAATTGCGTGCTGGGGCCTTCGGTGCCCACGGTCTGCACGCTGACACGCGCGCCCTCGAACAGCAGCGACAGCGTATCGGCGAGAAGCTCGGCCTGGCCGATGCCGGCATCGCGGCAGAGTCCGACCAGGCGTTCGCGCTGGGCTTCCTTGAGTTCCTTGATCACGCGCCTTGCCGGATGGTCTGGCTCGGTCAGCTCAGCGGCGGCATTGGCCATGTCGCAGCCACGGCCGTCGGTATTGAGCATGGCGGCCGCCTTGGAAACCCAGGCGTGAAGCTGCGCGAGCTTGTCGCCCGGATGCTCCGCTTCGAATGTTTCCCACATCGCGCCGACCTTGGCCGCATTGGCGCGCAGGCACTCGACGATGAGATCGTCCTTGGATTCGAAGTGACGATAGAGCGTCATCTTGTTCGTGCCGGCGGCTTCGGTGATGGCGTCGACGCCGACGCCCTTGATGCCGTGCTTGTGGAACATGTCGCGTGCCGTCTCCAGGATCCGATCCCGGGGACGAGAGCGCTCCACGACGCCGTCTGTCATCATGATCTCCTTTCGTTTCCAAAAAACCCTCGGCCACCTCTTGACTAGGGTGTTACCGGTCTGTAACTTCCAGAATGTTACTTACTGGTAACACCTATATCGTCCGCCGTCAATAACAAGGTCGTGACCTGGTCCTACCAGATCGAGAGAGACGATTGCCAATCATGCGGCCTCGGCCGGTGAAGAGATGAAAAACGGTTCGCGAGCATGGGCTGCGAATCGACAGACAAGGAGCCGGCCAATGTCACAGCGCCGCGATCTTACCATAGATGAAGCCGTCCGGGATCCGATGATCCGGCTGGTCATGAAAGCCGATGGCGTCGACCCGCACGCCCTCGAAACGATGCTGCGGTCGCTCGCCGATGCGCAGAACCGCGACGAACCGCTGCTCCGCACGCGGAATGACACCAGGCGCCGCCAGCGGCTGTCCACCGTTGCCCGTGCATTCGGCAGGGCAAGAGCAGCAGGCGAGGTGTGTGTGTCGTGGTAAATTTCTTCATCCACCGTCCGATCTTCGCCTCCGCGATCGCCATCATCATGGTGCTCGCCGGGACGATTTGTTATTTCCTGCTGCCGGTCTCGCAGTTTCCCGACATCACCCCGCCACAGGTCGTGGTCAGCGCCCACTATCCTGGCGCCAGCGCGCAAGTGGTGGCCGATACGGTGACGACGCCGCTGGAGCAGCAGATCAACGGCGTGCAAGGCATGACCTACATGTCGTCGACGAGCTCCAACGACGGCTCCTCGACCATCACCATCACCTTCGATGTCGGCTATTCCTTGAGCACTGCCGCCGTCGACGTCCAGAACCGCGTCTCGCAGGCGGCTTCGTCACTGCCGGCGATCGTCAACCAGGGCGGCGTGACGATCAAGAAGCAGAACCCGAACTTCGTGCTGATCGTCAACCTCACCTCGCCCGACAATTCCGTCGATCCGGTGGCGCTTTCGAACCTTGCCTATCTGCAGGTCGTCGATCCGCTGAAGCGCTTGCCCGGCGTCGGCGACGTGCAGATCTTCGGCGAGCGGCGCTATTCGATGCGTGTCTGGCTCGATCCGGACAAGCTCGCCAATCTCGGCATCACCGCCGTCGACGTGCAGAACGCCATTTCCGAGCAGAACGTGCAGGTGGCGGCCGGCAAGATCGGCCAGTCACCCGCCCCGGCCGGCACCGCCTTCGAGATGCAGGTCAACGCCGTCGGCCGCCTCAGCGACCCGAAGGAATTCGGCGACATCGTGGTGCGCGCCAATACGACCAGCGGTTCGCTGGTGAGGCTACGCGACGTCGCACGCATCGAACTCGGCGCGCTGCAATACTCGTCCTCGGCCTTCTTCGGCAAGGACCCGACGGTGGTGCTCGCCGTCTACCAGATGCCCGGTTCCAACGCGCTCGACCTTCAGCAGCGCGTCAAGGACAAGATGCAGGAGCTATCGACCCGATTCCCGAAGGGCGTCTCCTACGCCATGCACTACGACACGACGCGCTTCGTCTCGGCGTCGATGCATGACGTGCTGATCACGCTCGGCGAAGCGCTGGTGCTGGTCGTCGCCGTGGTGTTCATCTTCCTGCAGAGCTGGCGCACGACCATCATCCCGACCATCGCGATCCCCGTATCGCTGGTGGCGACGCTCGTCGTCATGGAGATGCTGGGCTTCTCTCTCAACATGCTGTCCCTGCTCGGCATGGTGCTGGCGATCGGCCTTGTCGTCGACGACGCCATCGTGGTGGTGGAGAATGTCGAACGACAGCTCGAGGCCGGACTGAGACCACTGGCGGCAACCAAGGCCGCCATGGCCGAAGTCACCGGGCCGATCATCGCCACGACAGCCGTGCTGATGGCGGTGTTCATACCCGTCGCCTTCATTCCCGGCGTCTCGGGACGGCTCTACAACCAGTTCGCATTGACGGTGGCGATTTCGGTCGGCATTTCCGCCTTCAATTCGCTGACGTTGAGCCCGGCGCTCAGTGCCGCTTTCCTGCGCCATCGCCATGGCACGCAATTCGTGCTGTTCCGCTGGTTCAACACCGGCTTCGACAGGCTGTCGCATGCCTATGCCCATGGCGTGCGCCTCCTCGTCCGCTTGCGCTGGATCATGCTCGGCCTGTTCGCGGCGGGGCTGGTCGCCACCTATTTCGTCTGGCAGCGCCTGCCCTCGACCTTCCTTCCGGTCGAGGACCAGGGCTACTTCTTCGTCGTCATCCAACTGCCGGACGGCGCCTCCCTGGAACGCACCGACGCGGTGGCGCAGAAGGCGCGTGACATCCTGCAGGCAACGCCCGGCGTCGACATCGTCGGCTCGATCAGCGGCCTGAACTTCCTGACCAGTGCCGCGCAGTCGAATTCGGCTGTCGAATTCGCCATCCTGAAGCCATGGGAGAAACGCGGCCCCGACCAGAGCGCCTCGAAACTCGTCGCCGACGTGCGCATGAAGCTGCTGCAGATACCGGAAGCCTTCGCGCTCTCCTTCGATCCGCCGTCCATTCCCGGCATCGGCACGACCGGCGGTTTCGAATTCGTCGTGGAGGACCTCACCGGCCGCGGCAGCAATGCGCTTAACGACGCAACGCAGGCCGTGATCGCCGAGGCGCGCAAGCAGCCCGAGATCAATCCGCAGCAGCTGTTCTCGCCGTTCTCGACCTCGACGCCGCAGTTCAATTACGACCTCGATCGAGCCAAGGCGAAGCTGCTCGGCCTCAACCTGCCCGACGTCTTCAACACGCTGCAGATCTATCTCGGCTCGCTTTACGTGAACGACTTCAACCTGTTTGGCCGCACCTTCCGGGTGACTATCCAGGCCGACAAGGATGCTCGCGCGGGTGCGGCAGACATTTCGCGGCTCTATGTGCGCAATGCTTCCGGCGGCATGGTGCCGCTCAGCACGCTGGGCAAGCTGGTACCGTTCGTCGGTCCGGAGACCGTGCCGCACTACAACAACAACGCCTCGGCCACGATCAATGGCGGCGCCGCACCCGGCTTCTCGTCCGGTCAAGCTGTCGCTGCCATGGAACGGGCGGCCACCACCGCACTGCCCAGGGATTTCGGCTTCGAGTGGACCGGCATCACCTTCCAGGAACTCAAGGCAGGATCGATTGCGTCGGTCGTCTTCGGCCTTGCCATCGTCTTCGTCTTCCTGATCCTAGCGGCTCAATATGAGAGCTGGGCGATGCCGTTCATGGTGCTGCTGGCGGTGCCGCTCGCTCTGTTCGGCGCGTTCGCCGCACTTTGGGCGCGAGGCATGCAGATCGACGTCTACTCGCAGATCGGCTTCGTCATGCTGATCGGCCTGGCGGCCAAGAACGCGATCCTGATCGTCGAGTTCGCAAGACGGCGGCGCGAGGAAGGCTTGAGCATCGTCGAGGCGGCCATGGAGGCCGCGCGGCTCAGGTTGCGGCCGATCCTGATGACCGCCTTCGCCTTCATCCTCGGCGTGCTGCCGCTGATGTTCGCCACGGGTGCGGGCGCGGCAAGCCGCCAATCGATCGGCACCACCGTGTTTGGCGGCATGGTCGCCGCGACCATCCTGTCGCTGGTGTTCGTGCCGGTCTTCTACGCGGTCATCGAACAATTCCGCGAACGCCGTGGCGGTGATGAGCCTGTCGCCACGCACACTGAACCAACCGCCGAACCCGCCTTCCCTCCCCTGGCGCAAGCGGCCGAATAAGATTGGAGACTGATCATGCGTAAATGGAAAATCGCGTTGGGAACGGCTGTCGCGCTGGGCGCCATCTCGGTGGCGAGCGTCCACCTGCTCGACATGGGCAACCTCAGGCTGAGCGCCGGCACGGCTGGAGCGGCGACGCCGGCCGCGGCAGCCTTTGTCATGCCCGTGCCGGTGGCGAGCGTCGTCAAGAAGACGATCCCGATCTATCTCGACTACGCCGCCCGCATCGAGCCGATCCGCAGCATCACCTTGCAGGCCAGAGTGCCGGGCTATCTGCAAGAACAGACGGCGCAAGACGGCGCCGATGTGCGGCAGGGCGATCTGCTCTACAAGATCTCGCCCGACGACTTCCAGGCCGCGCTCGACCAGGCGAAAGCCCAGGTGCAGCGCGACACGGCGACGCTCGACTATGCGCGGTCCAACCTCGGCCGCGGCTCCGAACTGGCCAAGAGCGGTTATCTGGCCAAGGACAGCTTCGACCAGCGCACCAGCACCTTGCGCGAGGCACAGGCGTCGCTGGCGCTTAACCAGGCGGCCGTGCGCACGGCGGAACTCAATCTGAGCTACTCGGAAATCCATGCGCCGTTCACTGGCCGCCTGGGCCGCAACCAGGCCTCGGTCGGAACGCTGGTCAGCGTCGCCGGCACGGTGCTGAACACGCTGGTGCAGCTCGACCCGATCTACGTTACCTTCAATCCGAGCGAGACGGACCTTGCGCAGATCGAAGAAGCCCGGGCATCGGGGCCGATCGAAGTCGAAGTCCTACTGCCCGGCGCTACGGAAGCCAGCCAGAAGGGTCAGCTGACCTTCATCGACAACACCGTCGACCACTCGACCGGCACGATTACGGCCCGCGCCACCATCGGCAATGCGAAGTTCACCTTGCTGCCGGGCCAATATGTGCGCGTGCGGCTGCACGTCAAACAGCAGCCCGATGCGCTGATGGTGCCTCAGGTGGCGCTCGGCTCGAGCCAGCTCGGCAAATATCTCTATGTCGTCGGCAAGGGCAACACGGTCGACCAGCGGCTGGTTTCGCTCGGACCGACCAGCGGCGACCAGATCGCCATTTTGAGCGGCGTCGCCGAAGGCGACCAGGTGATCACGAGCAATCTGCAGAAGATCGGACCCGGAATGCCGATCTCGCCACTGCCACAGAAACCGGCTACCTGACTCCCCCGCAGGCCCGGTTTCCGCGCGGCGTCCTCGACCTTTTCTCAGGTCGTGGGCGCCGTTTTCACGAGCAGGCCGACAAGAGCGGCCACATCGGCGCGGTCGGCCTGGGCTGGCGGCATGAAGGCGCAATAGGGATGACCGAGGCGCACCGAGACCGATGACGGCGCGATCAGGCGCCCTGCCTTCAGATCGGCCTGCGCCATCACCCGCTGGCCAAGGGCAATGCCGAGGCCCAAGCGTGCCGAGGCGATCGCCAGGCTGGACAGGCCGACGCGACGGCCATGCGACGGGTCTGGCGAGCGGTTGCCGCCGCATGCCGCGAACCAATCCGCCCAGGTCGGGTGCGAGGCATAGTTCGGACCCCAATTGGTGTGGATGAACAGGCTCTCATGCAGATTCGCCAGACCTGTGTCGCCATTGCCATGCCGGTGCCAGAACCCTGGCGCGCAGACCGGCAGCACATCGTCATGGACAAGACGGACCATCCGCAGGCCGGGATAGTGGTAGTCGCCATAGGAGATCCGCAGATCGACACCCTGGCGCGTCAGGTCGACCGGATCGTCTTCCGCCCGCACGTCGATCGCCATGTGCGGGAAAGCTTCAAGAAGTGCTGCCAGTCTCGGCGCCAGCCACAGCTCGGCCAGCGAGTACGGCACGCTGACCACAAGCCGTGTCCTCAAGCCGCCTTCCAGCATGCGCTGGCCGATGGCGGCAATGTCGCCCAGCGCACGCGCGGTCTGCGGATAGATGGCATGGCCGGCATCGGTCAGCGTGATGCGGTTGCCGGTGCGCACGAACAATTGCTTGCCGAACCAGGTTTCGAGGTTGCGTATCTGCTGGCTGACCGCCGCCGAGGACACGCCAAGCTCACTCGCCGCCAGAGTGAAGCTGCCAACGCGGGCAGCGACCTCGAAGGCCCTGATCGCATTCAGCGGCGGCAGGCGCTCCATGCAGTCTCCATAAGTTTTTCTTGGCCATTCCTAATAATTTTCCGCGTTGAGAGAAAGAATTTTTTGCCCTCTTCTGTGCCCAACCTATGGAGCACGCGACATGAAAGACATTCTCGATCTCGACCTTTATCCGCTCGACCGTGAGGGCAGCGCCGAATGGAACCGCCTCGTAGAACAGTCCATCGCAGCGCTCGAAGCCGACGGCATGTTCAATCTCGAAGGTTTCTTGAGGCCCGGCGTCGCCGAAAAGGCGGTGCGGGAAATCAAGCCGGTGATGGACACGCAATCCCACGTCCACAAGCGCATGCACAACATCTACTTCAAACCCGATATCCCCGAACTCGCGCCCGATCATCCCGCGCTGCGCAAGGTCGAAACCATCAGCCACACCGTCTGCGCCGACCAGATCCCCGGCAGCACGGTGATGACGATCTACGAGTATGAACCGCTGGTGCGGTTCCTGGCCGCGACGATGGGCAAGGAGAGGCTGCATGTCATGCAGGATCCGCTGGCCCGCGCCAATGTCATGGCCTACCGCGCCGGCGAGGCGCTGAACTGGCATTTCGACCGCTCGGAATTCACCACAACGCTGCTGCTGCAGCAGGCGCAACGCGGCGGCGACCTAGAATACCGCACCGATCTCAGATCGGATGACAACCCGAACTACGAAGGCGTCGCCAAGCTGCTCGAAGGCCGCGATCCCGAAGCCAAGATCCTGCGCATGAAGCCGGGTACGCTCAACGTCTTTCGCGGCAAGAATACCGCGCACCGCGTCACCACCGTCGAAGGCGAACGCGAACGCATGATCGCGGTGTTCTCCTACTATGAAAGGCCGGGGGTGATGTTCAGTGCCGAGGAGCGGGTCGGCTTCTACGGCCGCGCGGCCTGAGTTGCCCCGAACCGCATCGGGCCGGAGTGTCGGGTAAAAACGAAAATGACGCCTTGTCAGATTGTCGACAACCTGATTGTCTAGCCTTCTTTCTCGCTGGAGTCGGCCGAATGGTGAAGACGGAGTTCAGCCCAATTGCCGACACGACGCGCCGGGCCGAAATCATGTATCTGCTGCGGCGTGCGATCCTGACCGGCCAGCTCGAACCAGGCCAGAAGCTCAACGAGCTCCGTATTTCCGAACAGATGCGGGTCAGCCGCGCGCCGTTGCGCGAGGCGATGCGCGAACTGGTGCAGGAAGGCATCCTGACCAGCATTCCCTATGCCGGGACCTTCGTCATCGACGTCACCGCCAAGGACATCGACGATGCCTATTCACTCAACAAGGTGCTGGACGAGTTCGCCATCGAGCGGACCTGGAAGCTGCGCGACCAGCGTTTCTTCGATGAGCTCGACCGGCGCCACGAGGCGGTCAAGCAGGCAACGCGCGACCGCGACACCACAAGGCAGATCGAAACCGCGCTGCAGCTGCACGGCCTGATCCACGAATGGGCCGACAATTCGGTGCTCCTGGAAACATGGCAGCGGCTGACCAGCCGGTTGCAGATGTATTTCGCCCTGCACCAGCAGGCGCGCAAGGAAGCCGTGCCGGCCGCGGACGTCCATGAGACCTATGTGCGGCTGCTCAAGGGCGATGACATGCGCGCCGCCCAGCGTCACGCCCGCGAGCACATCGACCTCGATTTCGAAGAGCTTCTTGCCTATGCGCGCGGCCTCGAAGCGCGCACGCCAAAAGGCGCCTGATCATCTCTCCTCATCGCTGAGAACGGACACCAAAGTGCAGATCGAAACCATCAAAGCCTATCATGTCGTGCAGCCCTTCGTTGACGGCCCCTACCGCATGTCCAAGGGACGCGTCGCCGATGCTTTCGACGCGGTGATTGTCGCCGTCACCTCGGACAGCGGTTTGACCGGATGGGGGGAGATGGCGCCGCTCGGCAATTTCTACTCGGCGGCGTTTCCAGCGGGGACACGCGCGGGCGTGCCGGAAATCGGGCCGCACCTTATCGGCCAGGATCCGCGTGGGCTGGCCAGCATCGGCCGGCTGATGGACACTGTGTTCAAGGGCCATCCCTACATCAAGTCGCCGCTCGACATGGCCTGCTGGGATCTCGCGGCACGCGCCGCCGACGTGCCGCTGGTCACGCTGCTCGGCGGCAAGGAGAGCGACACGGCCGAGCTCTACAAGGTCGTCACCCATGGCACGGTCGATCAAATGGCGGCGCTGGCCGAGCGGATCGTCAAGGACGGCTTCCACCGGCTGCAGGTCAAGGTCGGCGGCAATGTCCGCGACGATATCGAGCGCGTTACCGCGGTCGCTGGCTCGGTGCCGAAAGGCACTGTGATCTTCTGCGACGCCAATGCCGGCTGGACGCCCTATCAGGCGCGCCAGTTCGCCGACGCGACGCGCGCAATCGACTATACGTTCGAGCAGCCCTGCACGACGATCGACGAGAACATGTCGGTGCGCCGCATGCTCGACAAGCCGATGGTGCTCGACGAATCCGTCACCTCGCTGGAGGAGATGCTGGAAATCCATCGCCGGGGCGCGGCCGACGGATTGACGCTGAAGATTTCGCGGCTCGGCGGCATCACCAAGACCCAATTGATCCGCGACGTTGCCGTCGACCTCGGCTTCATGATCACGGTCGAGGACACTGGCGGCGCCGAGATCGATACAGCGGCGATGGCGCACCTGTCGCTGTCGACGCCGGAGGAGCGCCGGCTGCATGCCATCGCCTTCCACGAATGGGTGACGGTGCGCACCGCATCGAACATGCCGCCGGTCACGGGCAGCCGCATGGGCATTCCGGACGGTCCGGGCCTTGGCATCGACGTCGTTCCCGACCTCCTCGGCAAGCCCTTCTTCGAGATCGGCCGCTGAGATGAAGATCAGGCGCATCAGGGCAACACCGATCAACTACCGGCTGGAAGCTCCTTACGTCTGGGTCTTCGGCGAACTCGACGGCTTCTCGCCGACCATCGTCGAGGTCGAGACGGAGGACGGGCTTGTTGGCCTCGGCGAGGCGCCGACGCCGGCCGCGGCCGCGATCATCAATGACGTGCTTGCCCAACGGCTCGTCGGCCGCGACGCCTTCGACATCGCCGGTGCGGAGCATGTCTGCCTGCCCTTCTGGGCCGGCGTTCAGTCGATCAATGATCGCGCCCGCATCATGGCCTTCGGCGCCATCGAGATGGCGTTGTGGGACCTGCGCGGCAAGGCGTGGAACCAGCCGCTCTATCAACTGCTCGGCGGCGCGGTGCGCAAGGACATCCCGTTCACCGACTATTTCTCGTTGCGCGGCGACGGACCTGATGTGAAGGGCGAGACGACGCCGGAAGAAGTCGCTGACTATTGCGTCGAATTGCACGAGACGCATGGCACGACCTTCTTCGAGGGCAAATTCTCGACCGACGATCCGAAAATCTCACTGACGATGGTCGAGTTGATCCGCCGCAAGCTCGGCGACGACGCGATGATCCGCATCGATTCCAATCAGGCCTATTCGCTCAGCACCGCGCGGCGGCTGGCGCGGCCGCTGGAGGAACTCGGCGTGCGCAACTGGGAGGATCCGGTGGCGACCATCGAGGAGATGCGCGAACTGCGCCGCCATTGCTCGATCCCGTTCTCGACGCACAACATCGACGTTGCGCGCGCCATGGACCTCAAGGTTCCGGACGCCTTCGTCGGCAACCCGACGGCGCATGGTGGCATCGGCCGCATGCTGCGCTTCGTCGGCGCCTGCGAGCACGCCGGTATCGACTATTGGTGCTACAGCGGCGACACGGGCATCGGCAGCGCCTGTTATCTGCATCTGTGCGCCGCGCTCGGCTGGATCCGGGAGCCCAACCAGTCGCTGTTTCGCATGCAGCCGATGGACATCATCGAAGAAGGGCCGTTTTCGCCGAAAAACAATGTGGTGCCGGTGCCGGAAGGACATGGCCTCGGCATCACGCTGTCGCGCGAGAAGCTTGCCGCCTGCCATCGCGACTTCGTCGAGAACGGGCCATGCAATAAATATCATGACCCGGAAAAGCCCGGCACTTACCGCAGATTGCCACTGAACTAGAAGGACGCTGAAAGGAAGGAGGACATATCGGAGAAAAGGCGGCCACGCTTCAATCCGGTCGCCTGGCGACAGAAAATGCATCAAGAAAATCTGACCTTTCCGACCCAAGGGGCGGATGGACCAGACAGAACCCCATGCTACAGTCCGTCGACCGATAGTGATGAATGCCTGGACAGGAGAACTCCACGGAACTCGTCAACTGGAATGCTTCGCCAATCACAACAACTGGGGAAAGGGCTTAGAACCCATGAACAAGAATTACCGCATTCTCGATCTCATCCGCCGTAACCGCACGCCGCTCGAAAACCATCTGATCGATGGCCTCGTCGATGGCCGTGTCAGCCGCCGCGACTTCATCCGGCATGGCAGCCTGCTCGGCCTGTCGCTGCCGCTGCTTGGCGGCATAACCACGGCGGCCGGCCTGGGCGGCATGCCGTCGCTCGCCCGCGCCGCTGGCGCACCCGGCGCCACAATCCGCGTCGCCAGCAGCGTGCCGGCAGCAGCCATCGACCCCGTCACCATCGCGGATGCCGGCGGCCTGCTGGTCATGCAGCAGGTTGCTGAATTCCTCTGCGTCGACGGTCCCGATCTCGTGCTCAAGCCGGCACTGGCCGAAAGCTGGAAGCCGAACGACAACGGCTCGGTGTGGACCTTCAAGCTGCGCAAGGGCGTGAAGTTCCACTCAGGCGGCGAGATGAAGGCCGAGGACGTGGTGGCCAGCATCGACCGCCTCGCCGATCCAGCCAATTCGTCCAACGCTCTGTCGGTGTTCACCGGCATCCTGTCGAAGGGCGCCAGCAGGAAGGTCGACGATTACACGGTGGAATTCCACCTCGACGCGCCCAACGGCAACTTCCCCTACATGCTGTCGTCCGACAACTACAACGCCGTCATCATCCCGGCGAGCTATAAGGGCGATTATGAGAAGAGCTTCGACGGCACCGGGCCGTTCAAGGTTGAGAAATACACACCGAAAGTCGGTGCATCCTTCGTCCGCAACGACGACTATTGGGGCGAGAAGGCGCTGCCGGATCGCACGGAATTCACCTTCTTCACCGATGTGCAGCCGATGATCCTGGCGCTGCAAGGCGGCCAGGTCGACATCATCAACCAGATGCCGGTGCTGGCTGGCGTCGCCCTGCTCAACGATCCGAGTGTCGACATCATCAGTCTGAAGTCTTCAGCGCATCAGCAACTGCATCTGCGCTGCGACGACGGCCCGCTGAAGGATGCGCGCGTGCGCCGCGCCATCGCGCTCAGCATCGACCGCAAAAAGCTGGTCGCAGGTCTGATGAAGGGGCGCGCCGTGGCGGGCAATGACAGTCCGTTCGCCGCGGTCTACCCTTCCACCGATGCGAGCGTGCCACAGCGCGAGCAGGACATCGCGCAGGCCAAGCAGTTGATGGAAGCCGCCGGTGCCGGCAAGGGCTTCAAGATAACGCTGACCACCGAGCGTTACCTCGAAATCCCGGAATATGCCCAGCTCATCCAGAACTGGGTCAAGGAGATCGGTATCGAGCTCGAACTCAACATCCTCGACCAGAGCGCCTACTATGGAGACGCGGTGTTCGGCAAATCGAACTGGCTGGATTCGGTGATGGGCATCACCGACTATGGCCATCGCGGCGTGCCGAACGTCTATCTCGCGGCTCCCTTGAAGAGCGACGGCACCTGGAACGCCGCGCATTTCAAGAACAAGGACTATGACACGCTGGCGACCAGCTATATCGCCGCGCTCGACCTCGAAGCGCAGAAGGCGACGGCGGGCAAGATCCAGAAGCTGCTGCTCGAGGAAACGCCTGTCATCTTCGGCTATTTCTACGACTACCTGACGGCAACGGCGAAGGGTGTGGCCGGCGTGCAGCCGACCGCCATGTCGCAGTTGTTCCTCGAAAAGGCGTCGAAGGCCTAAGCGCGAGGAGACAGCCCATCCCGCAACTGCCAGTCCCCATCGGGGCTGGCGCTTTCGCGGCCAGGCCGAGGCAAGGCGTTGCACGCCGGCCTGACGCGGACCCTCGCCTGCGGGACGATTGATCATTGACCGGCCCGATGGAGTCCGAGACGCTGCTCACCACCATGCATTGGGGGACCTACGAAATCCGTGCCGAGAACGGCAGGCTCGTTGGCGTCGAGCCATGGAGCGGCGACCCCGATCCATCGCCGATCGGCAAGTCCATGCTCGGCACGGTACAGGGGGATCTGCGCGTGGCACGTCCCGCCGTGAGGCGCGGCTGGCTCGAGGGAAACAGGTCCACCGCCAATGGCCGGCGGGGTAGCGAGCCCTTTGTCGAAGTGTCGTGGGAAACGGCACTGGACATCGTGGCGGCCGAACTGGACCGGGTTCGCGTCGAGCATGGAAACAGTGCAATCTATGCGGGATCCTATGGGTGGGCGAGCGCAGGAAGATTCCACCACGCCCAGAGCCAGGTGCACCGCTTCCTCAACACGATCGGCGGTTATACGAGTTCGGTGCTGAGCTATTCCTATGGCGCGGCCGAGATCATCCTGCCGCATGTGCTTGGCGGGACCGATGGCCTGACGGGCAATCATTCCACCTGGGATGGGATCGAACGGCATAGCGAGTTGATCATCGCCTTTGGCGGCTTGCCCTGGCGCAATACGCAGATACAGGGCGGCGGCTCGGCACGCCACGAGGCTGCGGCCGCCCTGCGCAAAGCCGTCGGCAATGGCGCCCGCCTCGTCAATGTTTCGCCGGTGCGCGACGACGCGCCGCGCGGTGTCGACACCGAATGGCTGCCGCTTCGGCCGAACAGCGACACGGCGATGATGCTGGCCTTGTGCCATGTCCTGGTCAGCGAACGCCTTCACGACGAGGGGTTTCTGGCGCGCTACTGCACCGGTTTCGAGATCGTTCGCGCCTACATCCTCGGGGAAAGCGACGGGCAACCGAAGGACGCGGCATGGGCTGCCGCCCTGAGCGGCGTGGCCGAGGACCGGATCGTCGCCCTGGGCAGGGAGATGGCCGCCAAGCGCACCATGTTGATGGTCAGCTGGTCGCTGCAGCGGGCCGACCATGGCGAACAACCTTACTGGGCCGCGATTACGCTTGCCGCACTGCTTGGCGAGGTCGGGCTGCCGGGCGGCGGGTTTGGCTTCGGTTATTCGTCGACAAATGGCGCCGGCAGACCGGAGATGGGATTTCGCTGGCCATCCGTTCCGCAAGGCAAGAACCGCGTGCCTGACTTCATTCCCGTCGCCCGCATTGCCGACATGCTGCTTAATCCAGGCGGATCGTTCGAATTCAATGGCGCTGCGATGTCCTATCCCGACATCACGCTCGTCTACTGGGCCGGCGGCAACCCGTTCCACCACCATCAGGATCTGAACCGTCTCGTCGAGGCATGGCAACGGCCTGAGACGATCATCGTCCACGAGCCGTTCTGGACGGCAACAGCACGCCATGCCGACATCGTGCTGCCGGTCACCACGCCGCTGGAGAGGAATGACCTCGCTTTCTCGAACCGTGAAAATCTCGTCGTCGCCATGAAACAGGCCATCGATCCGGTGCAGGAGGCGCGCGACGATTACCAGATCTTCTGCGGTCTCTCGGCGCGACTCGGTGCCAGCGAAGCCTTCACCGAAGGGCGCGATGCCTCGCAATGGATTCGTGTGCTTTACGAACAGGCCAAGGATAATGCGGGCGCGGCCGGGGTCGAGATGCCGTCATTCGACCGTTTCTGGCAGGATGGCCATGCGGATCTTGCCCGGCAAGTCACCTCGCAGACATTGCTTGGCTCCTTCCGCGCCGATCCGGAGCGGAACCGGTTGGCGACGCCGTCAGGCCGCATAGAGCTGTTTTCCTCGACGATCGATGGTTTCGGCTATGACGACTGTCCCGGCCACGCGGTGTGGCGGGAGCCCAGGGAATGGCTGGGCAGCGACCTTGCGGAGCGGTTCCCCCTGCATCTCCTGTCGCCGCAGCCTGCGGACAAGCTCCACAGCCAGTACGATCACGGCTCGGTCAGCCGCGCGGGCAAGGTGTCGGACCGCGCACCGCTGTGGATCAATCCGGTGGATGCCGCGGCACGCGGCATACAGGACGGGGCGGTCGTCCTCGTTTCCAACGATCGCGGGTCGTGCCTGGCGGGCGCCGTGCTGACGGACGGCTTGATCCCTGGCGTCGTCCAGCTGCCGACCGGCGCATGGTTCGACCCTGCCGAGCCAGGACAGTCGCATAGCCTGGAAAAGCATGGCAACCCGAACGTGCTGACACCAGACCGGGGGACGTCGCGCCTTGCCCAGTCACCGACCTGCAATTCGACGCTGGTCGAGGTGTCGCTGTTTGCCGGGGTCATTCCGGCGGTGACAGCCTTCGATCCGCCTGTCACAGTAAGTTCACCGAACCTGCCTGGCGTGGCCGGGCCGAAACCTCGTTCATAAGGAGCCGATGCCATTCTCTCCTTCTTCGCCCGGCGTGTGTCGCTGTCGCTGATCACATTGTTCTTGCTCAGCATCATGGTGTTTCTGGGCGGCCAGGTTCTGCCCGGCAATGTCGGACGCGCGATATTGGGCCCGTTCGCCGACCAGCGGGCCGTGGACGCGCTCAACCACTCCCTCGGCGTCGACCGCCCGCTGCTCACCCAATACGCGACCTGGATCTGGAACTTTGTCCGGGGCGACATGGGCACCTCCTACATCTTTCGCTCGCCGGTCGCGCCGTTCGTCATCAACGCGCTCGGCAATTCGATGAAGCTGGCGGCGGTCGCCTTCGTGCTGGTGGTGCCGATCGGCATTCTGGGCGGCGTCATTGCAGCGCTTAATCTCAACCGACCGCTCGACCGCATCATCAGCCTCGGCGGCCTGTCGGTGACGGTGCTGCCGGAGTTCGTCACCGGCATCATCCTGATCCTGATCTTCGGTGTGTGGCTGCGCTGGCTGCCGATCTCGGCGGCATGGCCCAAGGACGCGGGCTTCTTCACCCAGCTCTATTACCTCATCCTGCCCGCTTTGCCGCTGTTCCTGGTGCTGTTCGGCTATATCGCGCGCATGGCGCGCTCGGGCATGATCGAGGCGCTCGATTCCGATTACACGCGAACCGCCGTGCTGAAAGGCCTGCCATGGCGCACGGTGATCTGGCGCCATGTGCTGCGCAATGCGCTCCTGCCGACCATCACCGTCATTGCCACCCAGACCGGCTATCTCATCGGCGGCCTGGTGGTGATCGAGACGCTGTTCCGCTACCAGGGCATCGGCTCGCTGATCTTCACCGCCGCGCGCGGCAAGGACTTTCCAATGCTGGAATCGGGCATTCTCACCATCGGCATCGTCTATGCCGTGGCGACATTGATCGCCGACTTCCTCTATTCCGTGCTCAATCCACGCATCCGGCTGGGGACAGACCAATGAGCGCCGTCCAGACCACCTCTCCCGCTCGACAAGACGACACGCGCCGGCGCAGCCCGGCGGCGGAGGTCCTGTCCTCGCTCATGCGCTCCGGCACCTTTCTGACCGGTCTGGCCATCGTCCTGTTCTGGGTCGCCTGCGCGCTGTTCGGCGAACATTTCGCGCCCTATGATCCGCTTGCCGACGATATCATCAACGCGCTCACGCCGCCTTCGGCCGAACACTGGTTCGGCACCGACCAGATCGGCCGCGACGTCTTCTCGCGCGTCATTGTCGGCTCGCGCGATATCCTGACCGTCGCACCGCTCGCCACCTTGCTGGCGACTATCGCCGGCACCGCGCTTGGCCTGCTCACCGGTTACTTCCGCGGCATCGTCGACGATGTCGTCAGCCGCATCCTCGAAGCCTTCATGGCCATCCCCGTGGTTATCGTTGCGCTGCTCGCCATCGTCGCGCTCGGCACCTCCAAGACCACCGTCATCATCGTCATCGGCCTGAGCTTCGCGCCGATCATCGCCCGCACCGTGCGCTCGGCGGTGCTGGCGGAGCGCGAACTCGACTACGTCGCCGCCGCACAGCTCCGGCACGAGAGCGCCTTCCACACGATGTTCGTCGAGATCCTGCCCAACGTCATCCCACCGATCCTGGTCGAGACCACGGTGCGGCTGGGCTATGCCATCTTCGCGGTCGCCACACTCTCCTTCATGGGCTTCGGCATCCAGCCGCCCTCACCCGACTGGGGGCTGTCCATCTCAAGCAACTACGGCATGATCGGCGGCGGCTTCTGGTGGACGGTGCTGTTCGATGCCTTGGCCATCGCCTCGCTGGTGATCGGCGTCAATCTGGCCGCTGACGGCGTTCATGGAGCCTTCAATGACTGAACCCGTCAAGGCACAGGACGCAAAAGCAAAAAACGCGCTCGAACTTAAGGACCTATCGGTCGCCTACCGTGTCGCTGGCCGCAACCGCGCGGTGCTGCGCAATCTGAGTCTCACGATCGGCCAGGGCGAGGCCTATGGGCTGGTCGGTGAATCCGGCTGCGGTAAATCCACCGTCGCGCTCACCGTGGTGCGCTATCTGCCCAGGAACGGTTCGATCACCGGCGGCGCTATCGCGCTCGACGGCCAGGATCTGATGAAGCTCGATGCCGAGGCGCTCAGGCGGGCCCGCGCCGAAAGCGTATCCATGGTCTATCAGGATCCGGGCAAGGCATTGAACCCGTCGATCCGCATCGGCCGGCAGCTGACCGAGATTTTCGAGCTTGGCGGCATAACCGGACAGGCCGCCACCGATCGGGCGATCGCCATGCTCAACCGGGTGCGCATCTCCGATCCGCCAAGCGTCATGCAGCGCTATCCGCACCAGTTGTCGGGCGGCATGCAGCAGCGCGTGGCGATCGCCATGGCGCTGGCCAACGATCCCTCCATGCTGATCCTCGACGAGCCGACCACCGGGCTCGACGCCACCGTCGAGGCCGAGGTGCTCGACCTCATCGCGCAACTGCGGCAGGAACTCTCGGCCTCGATCCTGTTCATCAGCCACAATCTCGCCGTCGTCTCCAATATGTGCGACCGTGTCGGCGTCCTCTATGCCGGCATGCTGGTCGAGGAAGGACCGACGGAGGTCGTCTTCAACGATCCCCGCCATCCCTATACCGTCGCCCTGCTGCGCTGCCTCCCACGCGGTGGCCAGCGCAAGGACCAGGGCCGGCTCGACACCATCCCCGGCTTCCTGCCCGGCATTGGCGCCACCATCACCGGCTGTGCCTTCGCCGACCGCTGTGCGTTGGCGACCGAGCGCTGCCGCACCGAATTGCCGCCCCTCTATGATCTGAGTGACGAGCGCGGCAAGCGCTTGTCGCGCTGCCACTATCACGACAAGGCGCAAGCCCTGCCGCGCGCCACACCCAGCGATGTGGCGCCCGCGCCAAAGCCTGCGGCCCAACCTGTGTTGCGGGTGGCGGGAGTGAACAAGACCTATGCCAGCCATGGCCATCCCTTGCGCGCCGTCAAGGACGTCTCGCTTGATCTCAGGCCCGGCGAGACACTGGGGCTGGTCGGCGAATCCGGTTCAGGCAAGACCACCTTCGCCAGGCTGCTGCTCGGCCTGGTACCACCCGATGATGGCGGCCTCATAGAACTCGAGGGCAAGGCGCTGGCGCCGAAGCTGGAGAACCGCGGCGACGACCAGGTCAAGGCGATGCAGATCGTCTTCCAGAATCCGGATTCAGCACTCAACCGTTCGCATTCGATCCGCCACATCCTTGGGCGGGCGTTGAAGCGGCTGGCCGGTCTCTCCGGCAAGCCGCTGGAGACGCGTCTCGACGATCTGGTCCGGTCGGTGCGGCTGACCGACCGACATCTGGCCGTCAAGCCGCGCCAGCTGTCGGGCGGATTGAAGCAGCGCGTCGCAATCGCCCGCGCCTTCGCCGGCGATCCGCGCATCGTCGTCTGCGACGAGCCAACATCGGCACTCGACGTCTCCGTGCAGGCGGCGATCCTCAACCTGCTCGCCGATCTGCAATCGAAGGAAGACGTCAGCTACATCTTCATCTCGCACGACCTTGGCGTGGTTCGTTATCTCTCCGACAAGATCGCCGTGCTCTATCTCGGCCGCATCATGGAGCTCGGGCCATCGGAAGCCGTGTTCTCCGGCCCGCATCATCCCTATACCGAAGCACTGCTCTCGGCCGTGCCAAAGCTCGACCAGACCGAGACGGCGCGCATTCGGCTCGACGGCGAGATTCCCAGTGCCGTCAACCCGCCCTCCGGCTGCGTCTTCCACACGCGTTGCCCGCGCAAGATCGGTCCGATCTGCGAACAGCAGGAACCGCCGCTCGCCGAGGCGCAACCTGGACATTCCATCCGTTGCCATATCCCCTATCCGGAGCTGGCGAGGTTGCAGAAGGGTGTCGTCATCGAAGCGGCATAGCGGCATTTCCTGCTCGCCATGCCGGCCGGTCACATCCGTTCGGCCATGCCCAGCGAACGATCGCCTTCCGAAAAACCCTGATCGCTGTGCCAGTCCCCGGCCAGCGTGCGCAACCCGGTGAGCGCGACATCCAGGACATCCGAGGAAACCGGGTTCGAGGGATAGGCAAGATAGATCGGCCGCTGGAACACCGGCGTGTTGTCGATGCGCCGCATCTCGCCGCGCTCGATATGGCCGCTGACAGCGCTGAGCGGGAGATAGGCCGCCGCCTGCTGCGACAGGACATGCTGCAGCCCGATGAAGACCAGCCCGGCCGAAATCGCCGGCTTGACCATGCCGGCGAAGGCACGGTCATGCTCGATGCGGAATTCGAGCCCCCAGTCCATCAGAATGTAGTTTTCGGTCCATGGCTTCGTCTGACCCGTGTGCTGGACGAGCACGACCTGATCGACGGCGAGCGTCTCGTAGACGATGCCGGGATGCGGGCGCGGCAGATAGAGGATACAGATGTCGAGCAAGCCTTCCGCCAACTGGTCGATCGCCAGATCCGGAAAACTGCCTTCGAGCCGCAGCGCCACATTTGGCCGCTCGGCGCGCATCCACTCGACCCATGGCGAGGTGATGCGCTCCCACAGATAGGCGGGAGCCGTCAGCCGCAGCAGGCTCTCATAGCCATCGGGAACGGCGATGTCCTGCCTCGACTGCTCCCAGGTGCGGGTGATGGAGGAGGCATGCGGCAGGAATTGCCGACCGGCCGGCGTGAGTGTCACACCATCGCGATCCCTGACGAAAAGCCGGCGCCCCAACTGCTCTTCCAGCCCCCTGATCCGCGCGCTAACGGTGGATTGGGCGAGGTTGAGCCGGTTGGCCGCGACGGTGAAGCTGCCATGTTCGGCGACCTCCAGGAAGCTGCGCAGGTTCTCGGTATCCATGAATCACTCCTGCATCGAAAATTTCGATGGACCCCATCAAAAAATATCGCTTTCCGGTCGCGGTCAACAATGACCTAAATGGCCAACCCCCCAAGGGCAAGCGAGGAATGCAGCCATGCCAAGGCATTTCAGGATGATCGACGCCGCTCGCAGAAGCCTCACCGCAATCGAAAATTCCGCTGTCGACGAATTGCTGGCCGGCAGGCTCGACCGGCGCGGTTTCCTGCGCCACGGCAGCGTGCTTGGCCTTTCCCTGCCGTTCCTGGGCAGCCTTGTCGCCGCAGCCGGTTTCGGCACGCAGCAAGCCCGCGCCGAGGGGAAGCCGGGCGGCACTATGCGCGCCGGCGTCGCCACGCCCGGCGGCGCCATCGATCCCGTCACCTACTATGATAGCGGCAGCTACCAGTTGGTTTTCCAGACCGCCGAGTTTCTCTGCGTCACCCAGCCCGACCTCACCCTGAAACCGGTGCTAGCGGAAAGCTGGTCGCCGAACGAGGATGGTAGCGTGTGGACCTTCAAGCTGCGCAAGGGCGTGAAATTCCACAATGGCGAGGACTTCAAGGCCGACGACGTCGTCGCGACCTTCGACCGGCTGGCCGATCCGAATGGCGCTTCCAACGCGCTGTCGGTGTTCAAGGGCCTGCTGTCGAAGGGCGGCACACAAAAGGTCGACGACCACACCGTCGCCTTCCATCTCGACGCGCCCAACGGCAGCTTTCCCTATTCGGTGTCGATCGACAACTACAACGCCGTCATCCTGCCGGCGAGCTACAAGGGCGACTACGAAAAGACCTTTGAAGGCACTGGACCGTTCCGGCTGGAAAGCTATACGCCGAAGGTCGGCGCGACCTTCGTGCGCAACCCCGACTATTGGGGCGAGAAGGCCCTGCCTGATCGCCTTGAGTTCAAGTTCTACGGCGACGTGCAGCCACGCATCCTGGCACTGCAGGCCGGCGAGGTCGACATCCTCGACGCCGTCCCACTCGATGTCAGCCAGGTGGTGCTGAACAGCCCCGACATCACGGTGCTGCGCGTCGCCTCGACCGCGCACCGCCAGCTCCACATGCGTTGCGACATGGCGCCGTTCACCAACAAGCGTGTGCGCCAGGCGCTGGCGCTGTGCATTGATCGCTCCAAGCTGGTCGACGGCCTCTGCCGCGGCATGGCCGCGACCGGCAATGACAGCCCGTTCGCGCCGGCCTTCCCCGCTACCGACAAGTCGGTGCCACAACGCACGCAGGATATCGCTAAGGCCAAGCAACTGCTCGAGGCGGCGGGGCTGGCCAGCGGCTTCGACATCACCCTGACGACGCTGCGCTATTCCGACATTCCAGGCTACGCGCAGCTGTTCCAGAACTTCGCCAAGGAGATCGGCGCGCGCATCGCGCTCAATATCGAGGACCAGGACAAATATTACGGCAAGGCGGTGTTCGGCCAGTCGGACTGGCTGGACAGCCCGCTCGGCATCACCGACTACGCGCATCGCAGCGTGCCGAATGTCTTCCTGAAGAGCCCGCTGGTCAGCGACGGCCCATGGAATGCGGCGCATTTCAAGAACCCCGCCTATGACGGCATGGTCACGTCCTATCTGAAAGCGCTCGACATCGGCGCGCAGCGCGCGGCCGCGTCCGACATCCAGAAACTGCTGCTCGACGAGACGCCGGTCATCTTCAGCTATTTCCCGGATCTGCTGGTGCCGGTGCGCAAGAATGTCAGCGGCCTGCCGCCGATCGCCGCCGGGCTGCTGCTCGATCGTGTGTCCCTGGGTTAGAGGCTCGGCTGTGAAACTCCGCTTTTCGGGCGGTGAGGCTATCCGGCAGCAGGGTTGCGAAGAGCGGTGGGGGCCATCGTTCCAGCAGTTTGATGCAGGAGAAACCCGCCGCCCGGAAACCCTCTCCGATACAACAGCTCAATCCGAAGCTCATCTCACTTTTGGCCAACGCTCGATGACAAAAGAAAAGAAACGGGAGACTACCATTCGCAAGCCTCATTTGCGCGGCCGCGGGCCGCATTTCCCCCTGCTCGACAACATCATGCAGTATGAGTTCGAGCCGGGCTACGTCGCCTTCACCATGCCGATGCAGAAGCGGCTGCGCGTGCAAGTGGGTTCGATGATTGTCGCCGACACGACCAAGGCGCTGGTGCTCTACGAATCCGACCACCTGCCCGTCTATTATTTCCCGATGAGCGACGTGCGCGAGGAGTTCCTGCTGCCAAGCACGACGACGACCGAGAGCCCGTTCAAGGGCGTCGCCACGCACTACTCCCTGAACACCGGCATCACACTGGTCGAGGATGCCGCCTGGCGCTATCTCGATCCGGTCAAGGGGTCCCCGCTGCCGACGGACTACATGTCCTTCTATTGGCCCAAGATGACGCACTGGTATGAGGAGGACGAGGAGATTTTCGTCCATGCCCGCGACCCGTTCCGCAGGGTCGACTGCCTGCCCTCGTCGCGGCGGGTGCAGGTCATCCTCGATGGCGAGCAGGTCGCCGATTCCCGCCGTGGGGTGTTTTTGTTCGAGACCGGCCATCCCGTGCGCCACTATCTGCCGATCTCGGATACGCGGCTCGATATGTTCGCACCCAGCCGCTACATTTCGCGCTGCCCCTACAAGGGTATCTCCAATTACTACCACGTGACGACAGCCAAGAAGCGGCACGAGAACCTTGTCTGGTATTATCCGGAGCCGGTGCACGAGGCGGAGCGTATCAAAGGGCTGGTCTGCTTCCACCACGAACTGGTCGACAAGATCCTGGTCGACGGCGTCGAAGTTCCGAAGGAAGCCACCGCTGCCTCGAACGGTTATTTCTGAGCGAATCCGCACAACTTCGCCTGCAGTCTGAAATTCCGCCGCGAGCGAAGCGTTAGTCGTTGCGCCGCATGAACGTTGGTATATATAATTTCATCCCATGAAACGGCCTTGCGAGATGGGGCTCGCCGGGCCAACAGCCGAGATCATGGGACCGTGATGGCTCGCACCTCGCAGGGCGCCGCAGGACTGGCAATCGACCCGCGGATGATCGCTCCCGCAGCGACGCATCGGCCATGAGACTGGCCGCCTCGGCAGTATCCGTCACCACCAAAATCGAGCATCATCGCGCCTGCGCCGGCCTTGGCTGCGGCATGGCGGCAGAGGCCTTGCGCAACGACCGGCTTTTTTCAGAACAATCAAGAAAAGACGCAAGAAGGGAACGACCATAACCGACACAGCTTGAAGGAGAACAAGCAATGCCATTTCGTGGTTTGATTTCGAAATTCCCGATGGGAGCCCTGACACTTGCCGCGGCAAGTGTCATCAGTCCGATCGCCAATGCCGCCGCACCGGAATCCAACGACCCGATCAAGATCGCACTGTTCGACTGGACCAGCGTCAATCTCAACGCCAAGATCCTCGGTGGCATCCTCGAAAAGCTCGGTTACACGGTCGAGTATCCGACCGCCGACTACCTCTCCAGCCTGACCACCGGCCTCACCAATGGCGACCTCGATGTCGGCCTGGAATTCTGGGATACGACCGCCGGCGAGGCCATGAAGGCGTCCGACGCCACCGGCCAGACCGAGCGGCTCGGCAAGCTCGGGCCGAAGGCCAAGGAGGAGTGGTGGTTCCCCGAATATATGAAGGAAAAGTGCCCGACCTTGCCGGACTGGCATGCGTTGCTCGACGCCACATGCGCGGCATCGTTCTCGACCGCCGAGACGGCACCGAAGGGACGCTATCTCGGAGGTCCGGTCACATGGGAAGGCTTTGACGACGAGCGCGTTGCCGCGCTGAAGCTGCCCTTCACCGTGATCCATGCCGGCACCGATGCCGCGATGTTCGCCGAGCTCGAGTCGGCCTATCAGCGCAAGGCGCCAATCATGCTGTGGATCTACTCGCCGCACTGGGCGCCGGCCAAATACAAGGGCGAGTGGGTGCAATTCCCCGAATACACGCCCGAATGCTACAACGACCCGAAATGGGGCGTGAACCCCGATGCAAAATACGATTGCGGCAAGCCGCATGGCGAAATCTGGAAATATTCCTGGAACGGCATGAAAGACAAGTGGCCGGTCGCCTACAAGGTGGCCAAGGCCTACACGATCGATACCGACGAGCTCAACAAGATGAGCGGCGAGATCGACCTCGACGGCAAGACGCCGGAGGACGTTGCCGCCGCCTGGATCGCCGCCCATGAGGCAGATTGGAAAGCCTGGGCGCAGTGACTGTTCCGACTGGAAGTGAGACCCGGCCGTTGATCGGCCGGGTCTCAGCTGTTGATGTTCCCCAAGGACCATTGGATGACGGACAGGACTGAACAGGGGTCGCCGCAACCGGGCACGGATGACCGCCCGGTAAAACTTGCCTGCCGCAATGTCTGGAAGCTGTTCGGGGCGAACGCGGCCAATTTCATCCGCCAGCGCGACGGCAAGGCCAGCATGGCGGACGTGGCCGCGGCCGGGCTGGTCGGGGCCGTACGCGCCGTGGACCTCGAAATCCGCCAGGGCGAGATCTTCATCATAATGGGCCTGTCCGGCTCCGGCAAATCGACGCTGGTGCGCTGCATGTCCAGGCTGGTCGAGCCGAGCCACGGCAAGGTCGAGTTCGAAGGCAAGGACCTGCTGAAAATTTCCGACGCCGCACTCATCGAGTTGCGGCGCCATCGCATGGGCATGGTGTTCCAGAATTTTGCCTTGCTGCCGCATCTCAACGTGCTCGACAACATCGCCTTTCCTCTCAGCATCCAGGGCCAGGATCGGACGACGCGCGAGGCGCGCGCCCGCGAAGTCATCGAACTTGTCGGCCTGCGTGGCCGCGAGCATTTCTACCCCCGCGAACTCTCCGGCGGCCAACAGCAGCGCGTCGGCATCGCCCGCAGCCTCGCCACCAAACCCGAGATCTGGTTCCTCGATGAGCCGTTCTCCGCGCTCGATCCGCTGATCCGCCGCGAGATGCAGGACGAGTTGATGCGGCTGCAGACCATGCTGCACAAGACCATCGTCTTCATCACCCATGATTTCGACGAGGCGATAAGGCTCGCCGACCGCATCGCCATCATGAAGGACGGTGAGGTAATCCAGATCGGTACGCCGGAAGAACTTGTGGTCAATCCGGCGACCGACTATGTGGCCGAATTCACCCGCGACGTCGACCGCGCCAAGGTGATCTCTGCACGCAGCCTGATGCGCGCCTGCGAAGGTGCGGAGCATGGCGGCGTGGTCGCGCCGGAGGCCAAGATCGCCAGTTTCTCGGCCGACATCGTTTCAGCCGGCAAGCCGTTCGCGGTGGTCAACGGCACCGGCAAGCCGATCGGCGAAGTGACGCCGCAAGCCGTCATCGATCTGTTGGCCGGCATCGAGCGCGCGGCAGCCGGCACATGACGGTAACGGCAAGCGCCAGCAAGGTGAGACAGCCGGTTCAGCGGTGGCTCGTCATCTGGGCGCTCGCGCTCACCGCCGTGCTCGTGATGTTCCTGCTGCAAGACACCATTCCTTGGGCCGTCAACTATCCCGCCAGCGCCGTCGTCCCCATCCCCGAGTGGGTCAGCGCGCTGATGGGCTGGATCAAGTCGAACCTGTCCTGGCTGACCCGTTCGATCACAGCGGTCCTCGGCGTGCCGCTCGATTTCGCGCTCGATCTCTTGGCCAAGAATTTCAAGATCGGTCATGGCGCGGACGCCTATGTCCTGCCACGCCTGTCATGGGTCGGCGTGTGCGCCGCCGCCTTCCTCGCCGGCCATGCCGTGGGAGGCCGGAAACTCAGCCTGCTGGTCGGTGGCTGCTTCCTCTACATCGCGCTGTTCGGCCAGTGGACCAGCGCCATGCTGACGCTGGCGCTGATCTCCATCGCCGTGCCGTTCTGCATCGTCACCGGGCTGTTCGCCGGCATCTGGGCCTGGCGCAAGCCGTGGGCGGAAAGGCTGGTGGTCTCCCCTGCCCTCGACCTGATGCAGACGATCCCGACCTTCGCCTATCTCATCCCGATGCTGCTTCTGTTCGGCAACAGCCCGGTGTCGGCGATGATCGCCACCGCCATCTTCGCCACGCCGCCGATGGTGCGCGCCACGATGCTGGGGCTGTCGCGCGTGCCACAGGAAATCGGCGAATTCAGCGACATGGCCGGCTGCACGGCGCGGCAGAAACTGTGGCGGGTGCTGCTGCCCTCGGCGCGGCCGACGCTGATGGTCGGCGTCAACCAGGTGATCATGCTGGCGCTCAACATGGTGATCATCGCGTCGATGATCGGCGCCGGTGGCCTGGGTTACGATGTGCTTCTGGCGCTGCGCGCGCTGAAGGTCGGCGAGGCGATGGAAGCGGGTCTCGCCATTGTCGCGCTCGCCATCGCGCTCGACCGGCTGAGCCAGGCCATCGCACACAAGCAGGCCAGGGGTCATATCCGTCAAGAGACGACCCCAGGCGTCTGGCGGCGCCACCCCAATCTGTCGCTGGCCGTCGCCATCCTCATCGTGACGACCCTGCTCAGCCTGTTGGTGCCGGCCTTCGCGGCAGTGCCGAAGGCGATCACATTCACAACGGCGCCGCTGTGGAAAGCGGCGGTAAACTGGGTCACGATCAACTTCTTCGACACGATCGAGGCGTTCCGCGTCGCGCTTATCCTCAACGTGCTCAACCCGGTGCGCGCTTTCTGCGAGGGTTTCCCGTGGCTGGGTGCCGTGTTCCTGCTTGGCCTTGCCGGCTATCAACTCTCAGGCTTGCGCCTGGCGGCGCTCGTCGCGGCGCTGACCGCCTTCTGCGCCGTGACCGGACTCTGGGAAAAGACCATGGCGACAGTCTATCTCTGCGGTATCTCGGCCTTCATCGCCTGCCTGATCGGCATCCCGATCGGGTTCGCGGCATCGCGCAGCGACCGCTTCGAGAAGATCGTCACACCCATCATCGACACACTGCAGGTGCTGCCGTCCTTCTGCTTCATCATTCCAGTGGTGATGCTGTTTCGCGTTGGCGACGTCACCGCGATGATCGCCACCGTCGCCTTCGCCGTGGTGCCGGCCATCCGCTACACCAATCACGGCATCCGGCAGGTGCCGCCGGCGCTGATCGAGGCGGCGAAGGTTTCCGGCTGCACGCCGCGCCAGACCTTCTTTCGCGTGCAATTGCCGCTGGCGCTCCCCGAGATCATGCTCGGCGTCAACCAGACCATCCTGATGGCGCTGGCGATGATCATCATCTGCGCCATGGTCGGCACACGCGACCTTGGCCAGGAGGTGTTCATCGCGCTGTCGAAGGCCGATTCCGGCCGGGGCATCGTCGCGGGCCTGGCCATCGCCTTCATCGGCATTGTCGCCGACCGGCTGTTCAACGCCTGGACGGCGAAGGCCAGGGCAAGGCTTGGTTAGCTAGCAGCCGAGCGCTACCCCGCCGAAGTTCGCAGCTCAATCCCCCAATCGAAAGACAGGTAATGCCAGCAATCGAACAGCCATGCTGATGGCGAAAGAAGCGTCCTTTTGCAAATGGTCATCGGCTGGCGACATGGTGTTGAGTACACGCCGCGAGAGATTCGAAGGATCGTCGATACTCCGATAGTGGGAAAGTGGGTTACGCAAGTCCATCAGACGACGCAGATCATCTGAATCATTCTGCGTAATTACGTTCCGTGAGACACACCTGCGCAGGGTTTCCTGAAACGAAATACGATCCGGCAACTTCTCGCCGTTAATACCAAGAGCGAGATGTGCGGCCAGCATATGCTCCGCGAGCCCCTGACACAGCAGTACTGTTGCTATGAAATTTCCGTGTACGAAGCTCGCGCGCGCTTCAATCCAAGCCGCGTAAGTCGTTTCGCCGCCGGGAAGCATTGTGCCGCTCGATCCCAGCGCATTGGAAAGATCCGAAAGCTGGCGAAACCGCGCAACCTTGCTCGGAAGATCGTCATGCAGTTCCGCTAGAAGTAGGCGCGCGAATCCTAGATCGCTGACGGGAGATAAGAGATCAGATTGATCTTTGTCAGCCAAGAATGACTCCCAGAGCTACTCCGCCGCGACGCCCTTCACTTCGAGATAGCTCTCCATCGAATCGTCGAGCGCGTGCAGCCATGGCGTGTGATGCAGCGGCGCCATGGTGCCGGTCATCAGCGAGCGATAGGCGTGGTCGCGGAAACTCATAATGTCTTCCGCCTTGTGATGCTCCCACTCCATGAAGGTCCGGTTGACCGCCTCGACATCGAAGCCAGGATAATCGGTCTGGTCCATCAATTCCTTGGTGTAGTCGCCCTGGAACCAGATCATCTGCTCGGCGTCTCCCAGCGTCTCCTCACGCGCCCGCCACTTGGCGCCATGCTCGGCCATCGCCTTGGCGGAGGGCAGCTTGATGCGGCCCATGATGACGTCGCGGGCGAACCAGGCCTGCGCATCGAACATATTGAAGGTGTAGAACTGGTCCTGCATGCCGATATAGAAGAGCTTCGGATTCTTCTCCCAGACGATGCCCTCATAGAGATCCAGCGGCCACATGCGGTTAGCTGTCTTGAGCTTGAGGTCGTCTGTCAGGAACGGGAAGGAATGCAGGTAGCCGGTGCACAGGATGATGGCGTCGACATCCTTGGTCGAGTCGTCCTTGAAATGGGCCGTCTTGCCGACGACCTTCTGCAGCAGCGGCACTTCCTTCCAATTGTCTGGCCATTTGAAGCCCATCGGCTTGGAGCGGTAGCTGGAGGTGATCGACTTGGCGCCGTATTTGTAGCATTGCGAACCGATGTCCTCGGCCGAATAGGAGCGGCCGATGATCAGGATGTCCTTGCCCTTGAACTCCATGGCGTCGCGGAAATCGTGGCTGTGGAGAATGCGGCCGTTGAAGGTCGAAAAACCCTCGAAATATGGAACGTTGGGCACCGAGAAATGCCCGGAGGCGACGACGACATTGTCGAACTCTTCCGAATAGGTGACGTCGTTGGTGCGGTCATGCGCGGTGACGGTGAATTTCTTCGTCTCGTCCGAGAACGTCACCATGCGCACCGGGCTGTTGAAGCGCACCCATTTGCGCAGGCCCGACTTCTCGACACGGCCCTTGATGTAGTCCCACAGCACGGCGCGCGGCGGATAGGAGCCGATGGGCCGGCCGAAGTGCTCCTCGAAGGTGTAGTCGGCGAATTCCAGGCATTCCTTCGGCCCGTTCGACCAGAGGTAGCGATACATCGAGCCATGGACCGGATCGCCGTGTTCGTCGAGGCCGGTGCGCCAGGTGTAGTTCCACAAGCCGCCCCAGTCGGCCTGCTTCTCGAAGCAGACGATTTCGGGAATATTGGCGCCCTTGTCGGCCGCCGACTTGAAGGCCCTGAGCTGTGCCAGACCGGACGGTCCGGCTCCGATGACGGCAACGCGAGTGTTCATTTCCGGGCCTCCACTTTTTTGATTTCCCCAGCGAAACAAATTTCACTGACAGTGACAGTAATTGGCCCTTTGGTGCTGTCAACAGCCAACTGCGGGAACCACGTTCGCGCGCAATGAATTCCTGGCGGAAAAAACTGCGGCGGCCGCGATCATGGGACCGGCGCATGCGACACAAGATGGCTTGCCGTCGCGGTTGCGCTCCTGTATCGGCACCTGACATGTTCACCTTGAGTGAAATAAATCCTGGGGTCGGGAGACATGGCGAAGAAAATTTCCGCTTCCAACATTGGTCCTGGTTCCACGACCGCCAAGCCGAAGCCGCAGCTGAAGGCCTTGGCGGAAGGAAAGGCCATTCGCGCGCCGCTGACGCAGAATCCGCATGCCATTCGCGACAAGCGCGAAAAAGTGCTGGAGGTCGCGATCGGCCGCGAGGTACGCGCATTCCGCAAGAAGCTCGGCATCACCGTGGCCGACCTCGCTGTCGCCACAGACATTTCGCTCGGCATGCTATCCAAGATCGAGAACGGCATCACCTCGCCGTCGCTGACCACCTTGCAGGCGCTGTCGCGGGCACTTGGGGTTCCCGTGACAGCCTTCTTCCGCCGCTTCGAGGAAGAGCGCAGCGCCGTTTTCGTCAAGGCCGGCGAAGGACTGGACGTCGAGCGCCGCGGCACGCGCGCCGGCCACCAGTACAATCTGCTCGGCCATATCGGCTCCAACACCAGTGGTGTGGTCGTCGAACCCTATCTGATCACGCTGACCGAAGATTCGGACGTGTTCCCGACCTTCCAGCATGAGGGCATGGAATTCCTCTACATGCTCGAAGGCGAGGTCGTTTACCGGCACGGCAGCAATCTTTATCCGATGAAGCCCGGCGATAGTCTGTTCTTCGACGCCGACGCGCCGCACGGGCCCGAGCAGCTGACGCAGCTGCCGATGCGTTATTTGTCGATTATTTGTTACCCGCAGAATAGTGCGGGGTAAGCGGAGTTGATCTCCCCCCTTGAGGGGGAGATGGCCGGCAGGCCAGAGGGGGGCGCTGTCCCGCCGACTTATCAATCGATCGTAGCTGCTACCTGAGGAGGTTGTTTGCCTTTCGCCAAGTGGGCAAGGCTTGCGTTCCTTCACGCCCCCCCGTGTCCTGCCGGGCATCTCCCCCACAAGGGGGAGATCGGCAGTTTCGCGAGCATTGCTCAGTCCGGCCCAAATCCCGGGCTCGTCGGACTGCCGTCATCGAGCTTCGACAGCCATTCGACCAGGGTCGGTCGATAGCGCGTCAGGCCCTTGTAGGTGGCGAGTTCCTCGGGCAGGTCGCGGATGACGCGGTGCAGGCGCCGTGCCCATTTCGGTTGCGTCACCAGCTCATCCATCTTGATCAGGTAGCAGCGGATCGGGAAGACGATGCCGTTGGAGCGCGGCAGCCGCCAGAAGCTCTGCAATTCGACGCGCAGATGCACCTTGTCGCCGACATTCTCGGGCGTGACCGTCGCCCGGTCCGGCCCCCATTTGTGGTAATTTTCCGGGCTCGTATCGAGACGCGGATTGATGGTCATCGTCCAGTTGAGACGCCGTGCCGGCTTGCCCTGCTGAATGTTGGTGAGGAACTTCAGCGCGCGCGTGAAAATCCCCTTCTCATGTGCCAGCGGCACCGGCGCGTGCCATTCGAAGAAGTTCATGCCGATGTCGAAATCGAGCGACCAGTCGGCCTGGGTGGTGACCATGCCGGCATCCATCCACAGATTGCCGTCGCGCTGGTCGAGGATGCAGAAATCGCCCTGGCTCTGGCGGGTGATGTATTCCATCGGCCCGTAAGGCAGTGTCGACGTATCGCCGAAGGTGAAGGTGTCGTCGATGCCGAGCGGCCTGTTGATCCAGCGCCAGCGGTCACCGTCGCGCGTCAGCGTGAAATGCTCGGGATAGCCGAGCGCCTGCTGCTCCATCAAAAGCTCGAGCAGATCCCAACCGGCCAAGGTCATGTGCGGCAGCGACTGGCAGCGCAGCGGGTCCTCGGCCAGCACCAGCGCGCGGTCCTGCATCTCGGCGACATAGTGCTCGTCGACATCGATCAGGTTCTCGAGCACGCTGCCCTTCGGGCCGACGACATGCGGCTCGATGTTGACCGCGTACATGTAGGCGTCTTCGTGGAACGGAAACGGGAACCGCCTGATGTGTTCCGGGCTGTTCCTGAAGGTGAAATCGTCGCGGAATGTTTCCTTGCGAAAGGTGATTCCCAAGCTCGCCTCCTATCTTTCCAAGACCAGCGATTTGCCCTCGAAGCGCGACACGCACGGCATGATTTTGCAGCCGGAGCGGTGGTCGTCCTCGCTCAACCAATGGTCGTTGTGGATGAACTTGCCGTCATACGAAATGACATTGGTTTCGCACTGGCCGCAGACACCGCCACGGCAGAGATAGGGCGGATCGACGCCAGCCGCCTCGATCGCCTCGAGCAGGCTCTGCTGCGAACCGACGCGGATCGTCTTGCCGCTGACGGCAAGCGTCACATCGAAGGGCAGACCCGGCTGGGGTGCCGCGAAATGCTCGAAATGCACGGCCTCCGAAGGCCAGCCCAAGGCGGCCGCGCGGTCGCGCACCCAGTTGATCATGCCGGCGGGACCGCAGACATAGAGATGCGTGCCGAGCGGCTGAGTCGATAACAGACGGTCGAGCTCGATGCGCTCGTCGCGATCGTCATGGTAGAGCCGGACGCGGCGGTCGTAACGTTCCCGCAGCACATCGGCGTAGGTGCCGAGCGAGGCGGTGCGGCAGGTGTAGTGCAGCTCGAAATTGCCGCCCTCCCCCGCCAGCTGCGCGGTCTGCGCCATGAACGGCGTGATGCCGATGCCGCCGGCGAGCATCAGGTGCTTCTTCGCCCTGAGGTCGAGCGAGAACAGATTGACCGGATAGCTGATCACCATCTCCAGGCCCGGCTTGACGCTCCTGTGCATGAACAGCGAGCCGCCGCGTCCGGCATCGTCGCGGCGCACCGAGATCGTGTATTCGCGCGTGTCGAGCGGCGAGCCCATCAGCGAATAGGGATTGAGCCTGGTGCGCTCGCCGTCGCGCATTTCGACCACGACATGGGCGCCGCCGGAGAAAGTCGGCAGAAGTTCGCCGTCGCGCCGGCGGAAATGGAAGCGGGTAACGAGGTCGTTTACCGGAACGACATCGCTGACCACCACATCGAGCTTGGTTGTGCCGGTGCTCATGGGAAGGCCTCCTCCACCGGAGGAGTTTCGCTGCGATCCTCGGCATTGATGCACACGCCCTGGAAGGCGGCGAGGCGCCTGGAATAATGATCGCGGACCAGGAGCAGCAGGCCGCAATGCAAGCAGGTGGCGGGCTGCGTCGTCACGTTCTCGGTGATGCCTTTGCAGTGCACGCACTGCATGCGCCGCGCCAGCGAGCCGCGATGCTCGGTCTGCATGGAAGTGTGATCGATACCGGCTTCGAGCGCCACCTGCATGGCCTGGCCGATCAGGCCTTCCGTGCCGGAGAGATAGAGACGCAGGCCCATATGCGCATTGCTCAGCGTCTGCTTCAGCCTCGGCAGCAGACTGGCGAACGAGGGCGCCTGGTGAAACTGCGCCGGCCTCAGCGATTCCAGCGCAGCGATGTGTTTGCCGTCAGGACCGGGGATGAAGACGATCTCGGCTTCGTCGAAAAAGCCGGCCGGCGCTTTCGCGGCCATCTCCGATATAGCGAGCGCCCCCTCCGCATCGGCGATGAAAAGATGGTGCTTGCCGGGCTGCGGAGAGAGCGTTCCGTAGACCGGCCGGCTGATGATGCTTTTGGCTGCCATTTAAGTCTTCGTGCCTCGAACCCCTCGCTGCCGATTATGCCTCAGCCTTTCACCGTGCGCTTGGTCTTTTTGGGATCGTCGAAGGGCAAGGGCTGTGCCGTCGCCTTGATGGAACCGCTCTTGTTGCGGATTTCAAGCTTGGTGTCCTTGACCGCGCAATCCACGTCGAGCCGGGCGATGCCCATCGATTTCTCGACCAGCGGCGAATACATGGCGCAGGTCACCACGCCGACCTTCTTGCCGTCGCGATAGACCGGCGCGCCTTCGTCGGCGGGCTCCTTTCCGTCGAGCAGCACGCCGTAGATCTTGAAGCGCTCCTTGCCCTTAAGCCGATAATGCTCCTCCGCACCGCGGAAGCCGGTCTTGCCCGGGCTGACGGTGAAGTCGAGGCCGAGTTCCCACAGCGTGTCGCCGGGACCTTCGTTCTCGAACGGGTATTTCTGCGAATTATCGTAGGGGTAGAACAGCAGGTAGCTTTCAACGCGCAGCATGTCTAGCGTGGTGAAGCGGCATGGAATGATGCCGGCGCTCTTGCCCTCTTCAAGAATCCTGTCCCAGATCGTGCCGGCATCCTGGCCACGGCAGAATATCTCGTAGCCGCGCTCGCCGGTGTAGCCGGTGCGCGAGATCATGACCGGGAAACCGAACAGCTGCGTCTGCATGTGGTGGAAATAGTTGAGGTCGCGAATGCCGGGCACGTGCTTGGCCAGATAATCGACCGCTGTCGGCCCCTGCAGCGACAGGTCGTGCAGATTGTCGTCGAAGCGCAGCGACACGTCACGGCCCATGGCGGCCCGCTGCAACTCCTCATGGCCGGTGCCGGAGCCATGCACGACCATCCACGCGTTCGGCCCGGTGCGGTAGAGGATGCAGTCGTCGGTGAACTTTCCCGCCTCGTTCAACATGCAGGCATAGGCAGACTTGCCGGGATAGATCTTTTCGACATCGCGCGTGGTGGCGAGATCGATCAGATGCGAGGCGTGCGGCCCGGTGATATGGACCTTCTTCAGGCCGGAAACATCCATCAGCCCGGCCTTGGTGCGGATGGCGATGTATTCCTCGTCGGCGTCCTTGTCGTAGGTCCAGGCGGTTCCCATGCCGCTCCAGTCTTCGAGCTTCGAACCCAGCGCGCGATGGCGATCCGCCAGGGTCGAAAATCTCCAGGATGCCGTCATCCGATCGTCCTCCGTCCGATAGTCGTTGATGTTCCCTGCCCCTTTGCACAGCGGCAGAGGCTTTGCGCGAATATTGACCGCAAACGAGGGAGACCCGCAATCCCCTGAAAGCAAATAATTTCATTGTCAGGCAAAATTCATTGCCCAGGGCCAGGCGGTTAACTCAGCGTAAATTCGCCTTGACAATTCCGGAAATCGGCCTGAATTTATGAAAAAAATTTCACTCTCTTGAAAGAGGGCGACGGCCGGCGAATTTGGACCCGGACGTCGGAATAAAGGGGAAAACCGATGTCAGACCTGCAGCAGCGCATCGAAGCGCTGTATCGTTCCGACGTGCGCGGATCCGCGCTCCTGATTATCTGCCTCTGGGCGACGATCCTCTTCGTCCTCATCATGACCTGGCCCTACATCCCGCACACGGGGATAAAGGTCGTGGTGGCGATCGCCGCCGCCTGTGTGCTGATCTTCAATACAGCCGCCATCCTGGCGATGGTCAACCATTACAAGGAAGACAAGGACTTCATCTACGGGCTCGACATCAAGAACGCCGACGCGTTCCGCAACCGCAAGTCCTGAGGGGTAGAGAACATGTCCCGCTATACGCCACCGGAACAGAGCAAAACCGGTCAGATATTGGATATCATCGTCGTCGTGGTCGCCATTTTCGTGGCGCTGTGGCTGCCGCTGAAACTGGGCCTTGCCGGAGCGGCCAAATCCATCGACGCGCTCGACGCCAAGACATGGGAAGCGCTTGGCCAGAATCCGACCATGGCCGCGATCTGGGAGAAGCTCGGCTATACGCCGGAAACGGCACATGACGTCATCCAGAACCGTTTCCATTATGTGATCGACTGGCCGACGCTGATCATCATGGCAGCAGTGTTGATCGGTTATTTCGTCTTCCTGTTCCGCGCCTCCGACCGCGAATACCGCGATGTCATCAACGAAAAATTCGACGACAAATAATCGGGGGACAAGATCATGTGGATGGCACTCTCTTACGCATGCTGGGGCATCTCGATCGTGCTCGCGCTGTGGATGCTCTACGACTGGTTCAAGGTCGATACGACTTATACCGAGGACGTTCTGACCTCCTCGCGCGAAGGCGAGCTCGAGGCCGCTTCAGAAAAACACCGGATTTGAGTGGGGGTTGAACGATGACGATCACACTTGAACCGACAATCCACGGCGACAGGGTCTCGCTGCTCAGGGTGCTCGGCCCGGCCCATGTCTGGGCGCTCGGCGTCGGCATCGTCCTGGTTGGTGAATTCACCGGCTGGAATTTCTCGGCCGACAAGGGCGGCGCACTCGCGGCGCTGATCGTCTGCTGGATCGTCGGGCTGCTCTACACTTCGGTCGCCATGATCGATTCCGAAGTGACATCGACCGTCGCCGCCGCCGGCGGCCAATACGCGCAAGCAAAGCACATCGTCGGGCCGCTGATGGCCTTCAACGTCGCGCTGTTCCTGGTGTTTGCCTACACAATGCTCGAAGTGTCGGACGCCATCCTGCTCGGCGACACCATCGTCGCCAAGGCGGGCGTCGAAGGGCTTACCCACAACTCCTTCATCGCCGCCACCATCGTGGTGCTGGCGTGGCTCAACTATCGCGGCGTGCTGATGACGCTCAACGTCAATTTCGTCATCACGGCCATCGCCTATGTCTCGATCGTCATCCTGTTCTTCTCGGTCAGTCCGTGGACGCAAGGCGCCGTGCTGAAGCTCAACGAGTTGGTCACTCCCGGCAACGCCCTGCCCTATGGCTGGATCGGCGTCATCGCCGCCTTCCAGTTCGGCATCTGGTATTATCTCGGCATCGAGGGCACTACGCAGGCGGCCGAGGAAGTGCGTTCGCCGGCCCGTTCGCTGCCCTACGGCACGATGGCCGGCATGATCACGCTTCTGATCGCGGCCGCGATGACCTGGTATGTCTGCGCCTCGCTAATGCCCTGGGAATATCTCGGCATCACCTACTATCCGCTGTGGGACGCCGGCAAGCTGACCGGCAGCCCGCTGCTCGAAAACCTCCTGTTCGTCGCGACGCTGCTTGCAGCCATCGCCTCCGCCAATGGCTGCATCAACGATGCCGCGCGCGCCTGGTTCTCGCTTGGCCGCGACCGCTATTTGCCGAGCTGGTTCTCGGCCGTGCATCCGAAGTATCGCACACCCTACCGCTCGATCCTGTTCCTGCTGCCGATCGCGCTGGCCTTCGCCTTCATCGCCGACCTCAACCAGGCGATCACCTTCTCGATCCTGTCGGGCGTGCTGCAATACACCTTCATGAGCATCAACATCATGATGTTCCGCAAGAAGTGGCCGCTGGGTTCGATCCGCCGCGGCTACACGCACCCCTTCCACCCGCTACCGGCAATCGTGCTGTTCTGCCTGTGCGTGGTGACCTTCTTCGCCATCTTCCTCGGCTTCGGCTCGCAGTTGATCGCGATGGTCGCTTTCTATTTCCTGATCTCGCTGTGGTTCCATTTCTACCGCTACAAGTTCGTGCGGCGCGGTGATCAATTCACCATGCCATGGCCGAAACCGCAGGGCTATTGATGGGAGACGGCCCGTCCAGATCCTGGACGGGCCTGGCATGAGAAAATGTCCGAGGTGACATCAGCACTGCTTGCCGGGGCAATTGCCCTGGCTATCATCCTTCACCTCGCGTGGCTGGCGCGCCGCAGCCGCGACAGGGCATCGGCGGCACTCGCCGCCGATGCGGCCAGCATCCGCGCCGTCATTGCCGACGCGGCCAATGTCTCGGACGGCACCGCCGGCGTCATCACCTGGGAAGGATCGTGGAACGGCCAACGCGTTCAGTTGCGCGCCATCGTCGATACGCTGGCGACCAGAAAACTTCCGGCGCGCTGGCTGTCGGTCTCGATCACCGAGAAGGTCGCGGTGTCCGCGGTCTTCGACATGATGATGCGGCCGGGCTCGCCGACGACATTCTCCAATTTCGACCATCTCCAGCACACGCTGCCGAAAGCGCCTCGCTTTCCCGCTGAGGCGGTGCTGCGGACAAACCGGCGAGGCACGCGTTTCCCGCAAGGCATCATCGCCGACCATCTGGAACCCTTTTCAGAAGGGCGCGCCAAGGAGCTGCTGATCACGCCAAACGGAGTGCGCATTGTCTGGCTGCTGGCCGAGGCCGAGCGCGCGCGCTACGGCGTTTTCCGGCAAGCCGCGTTCGGGGACGCGCAGATCGACGCGGCACTGATTCAGCGGCTGCTGGTATCTCTCTCGGAGCTGCGGGGCGCCATCAACCGAAGCGAACGGCAGGCCGCATGACCAGCACAACCAATGCGCCCGCTCCACCGAACCCGTATCTGGTTCTCGGCGCGGCAATCATCCTGCCGGCAAGCGGACACGTCATTCTCGGAGTGCCGGTGCGCGGCCTGCAGTTCATCTTCTTCATGGTGATCCTGGCGTGGATAACGATGAAGATCGCCCCGCCGGACGCCAGCTTCATCGGGCGCCATGCCGGCGGCTTCCTGATCTATGCGCTATCGATCCTCGACGCCTACAAGATCGCACGCGTCCGCACCGCCAAATGGGTTCACAGCGAACGCCACGAGGGCGATGCTGCCGGGGGTGGTACGCAGGCAGATATATAACTACAGGAATATTTTTTTCATCCCATTGAATTCCCGGAACTCATTCGGTACATCTCCAGAGAACAAAGGTCGGAGGCTGACATGTGTGGAATCGTCGGGCTGTTTCTGAAGGATAAATCATTGGAGCCCAAGCTCGGGGCGATGCTGTCGGAGATGCTGGTATCGCTCAGCGATCGCGGCCCGGACAGCGCCGGCATCGCCATCTATGGCGCCCCGTCCGGCAATGAAGCCAAGATCACCATCCAATCGGCGAAGCCCGGCCACGATTTTCGCGACCTCGATACCGAGCTTGCCAAGGCGCTCGGCGTTCCAGTGAGCATCGCGGTGAAGTCGACCCACGCCGTCGTTAGGACCCGCCCCGACAAGATCGACGAGGCCCGCGAGGCCATCCAGGCGCTGCGCCCCGACATCCGCATCATGGGCGCCGGTGACGTGGTCGAGATCTACAAGGAGGTCGGCCTGCCCGAAGCGGTCGTCGATCGCTTCGATGTGCGCAAGATGACCGGCACGCATGGCATCGGCCACACCCGCATGGCGACCGAATCGGCGGTGACGACGATGGGCGCGCATCCGTTCTCGACCGGCGCCGACCAGTGCCTGGTGCACAATGGTTCGCTCTCCAACCACAACAATGTCCGCCGCGAGTTGATCCGCGAAGGCATGACCTTCGAGACCGAAAACGACACCGAGGTCGCGGCCGCCTACCTTTCCTCCCAGATGGCGCATGGCAAGAATCTCGGCGAGGCGCTGGAAGGCACGCTGTCGGACCTCGACGGCTTCTTCACCTTCGTCGTCGGCACCAAGAACGGTTTTGGCGTGGTGCGCGACCCGATCGCCTGCAAGCCCGCCGTGATGGCCGAGACCGACCAGTATGTCGCCTTCGGTTCGGAGTATCGCGCGCTCACCAAACTGCCCGGCATAGACAATGCGAGGGTCTGGGAACCGGAACCCGCAACCGTCTATTTCTGGGAGCATTGAATTCATGACGGCAACCTCCAAGGCAACGCGCGACCAGGGCTCCACCACCAGCCATGCATCGCGCGTCTTCGACCTCGACGTCATGTCGTTGCGCGAGCTGAACCAGGCGCTGCACAATTTGGCCCCCGGGTCCAACGAGACGGCGTGGGAAGTGCTCAACCCGAAGGGCAACCATTCGGTCGCCGTCGGCGTCGACCAGCCCGTCAGCATCGATGTGCGCGGTAGCGTCGGCTATTATTGCGGCGGCATGAATTCCGGCAGCACCATCACCGTGCATGGCTCGGCGGGACCCGGCGTCGGCGAGAACATGATGTCAGGCTCGATAACAGTGAAAGGCGACGCCAGCCAGTATGCCGGCGCCACCGGCAAGGGCGGCCTTTTGGTCATCGAGGGCAATGCCTCGTCGCGCTGCGGCATCTCGATGAAGGGCATCGACATTGTCGTCCATGGCAATATCGGCCACATGTCGGCCTTCATGGCGCAGTCCGGGAATCTGGTGGTGCTGGGCGACGCAGGCGACGCGCTGGGCGATTCCATTTATGAGGCGCGGCTCTTCGTGCGCGGCAAGGTCGATAGCCTCGGCGCCGACTGCATCGCCAAGGAGATGCGGCCCGAGCATCTGGAATTGCTGCAAGGCCTGCTCGACCGTGCCGGCGTCACCGGGGTCAAGCCGTCGGAGTTCAAGCGCTATGGCTCGGCGCGCACCCTCTATAATTTCAATATCGACAACGCCGAAGCGTATTGAGGCAGCATGACCTACCGCAACCCGCCGACGACGCCCCGCAAATCCGCGACCTTCGACGACTACACGCTTTCCGAAATCCGCCGCGCCGCGGCGACCGGCATCTACGACATCCGTGGCGCCGGCGCCAAGCGCAAGCTGCCGCATTTCGATGACCTGCTGTTCCTTGGCGCCTCGATCTCGCGCTATCCGCTGGAAGGCTATCGCGAGCGCTGCGACACATCGGTCGTGCTTGGCTCGCGCCACGCCAAGAAGCCGATCGAACTGAAGATCCCGATCACCATCGCCGGCATGAGCTTTGGCTCGCTCTCGGGCCCCGCCAAGGAAGCACTCGGTCGCGGCGCGACGCTGTCGGGCACTTCGACCACGACCGGCGATGGCGGCATGACCGAGGAAGAGCGCGGCCATTCCAAGCAACTGGTCTATCAATATTTGCCGTCGCGTTATGGCATGAACCTGCGCGACCTGCGCCGCGCCGACGCCATCGAAGTCGTCGTCGGCCAGGGCGCCAAGCCCGGCGGCGGCGGCATGCTGCTCGGCCAGAAGATTTCCGACCGTGTCGCCGAGATGCGCACGCTGCCGAAAGGCATCGACCAGCGCTCGGCCTCGCGCCACCCCGACTGGACCGGTCCCGACGATCTCGAGATCAAGATCCTCGAACTGCGCGAGATCACCGATTGGGAAAAGCCGATCTACGTCAAGGTCGGCGGCGCCCGCCCCTATTACGACACCGCGCTCGCGGTGAAGGCCGGCGCCGATGTCGTCGTTGTCGACGGCATGCAGGGTGGCACGGCGGCCACCCAGGAAGTGTTCATCGAGAATGTCGGCCAGCCGACGCTCGCCTGCATCAGGCCGGCGGTGCAGGCGCTGCAGGATCTCGGCATGCACCGCAAGGTGCAGCTGATCATCTCCGGCGGCATCCGCAACGGCGCCGATGTCGCCAAGGCGCTGGCACTTGGCGTCGACGCGGTCTCGATCGGAACGGCAGCCCTGGTCGCGCTTGGCGACAACGACCCCCGCTGGGAGGCGGAGTATAACGACCTCGGCACCACGGCCGGCGCCTATGACGACTGGCACGAGGGCCGCGACCCCGCCGGCATCACCACGCAGGATCCCGAACTGATGAAGCGGGTCGACCCGGTGGCCGCCGGCCGTCGGCTGGCGAACTATCTCAAGGTGATGACGCTCGAGGCTCAGACCATTGCCCGTGCGTGCGGCAAGAACAGCCTGCACAATCTCGAACCCGAGGACCTCGTCGCACTGACGATCGAGGCAGCCGCCATGGCTGGCGTACCGCTGGCCGGCACCAACTGGATACCGGGAAAGAACGGTTTCTGACAAAGATTACCCAGACCACATAAGCGAGGAAACTACATAATGGGGAACGATCTCGCCGCATTCGCCAAGGAGAACGGCGTCAAATACTTCATGATTTCCTATACCGACCTGTTCAGCGGGCAACGTGCCAAGCTGGTGCCGGCACAGGCGATCGCCGATATGCAGAAGGATGGCGCCGGCTTTGCCGGGTTTGCCACCTGGCTTGATCTGACCCCCGCGCATCCCGACATGCTGGCGGTGCCGGACCCGGACTCAGTCATCCAGCTGCCGTGGAAGCCTGAAGTCGCCTGGGTCGCCGCCAACTGCATCATGGACGACAAGGATGTCGACCAGGCGCCGCGCAACACGCTGAAGCGGCTGATCGCGGAAGCCGCCAGCGACGGCATGCATGTGAAGACCGGCGTCGAAGCCGAGTTCTTCCTGATTTCGCCCGATGGCAAAACCATCTCCGACGAATACGATACCGCCTCAAAGCCCTGCTACGACCAGCAGGCGGTGATGCGCCGCTACGACGTCATCGCCGAGATCTGCGACCACATGCTGGCGCTCGGCTGGGGTGCCTACCAGAACGACCACGAGGACGCCAACGGCCAGTTCGAGATGAACTGGGCGTTCGACGATGCGCTGCCGACTGCCGACAAGCACTCCTTCTTCAAGTTCATGGTCAAGTCGATCGCTGAAAAGCATGGCCTACGCGCCACTTTCATGCCCAAGCCCTTCCAGGGCCTGACCGGCAATGGCTGTCACGCTCATATCTCGGTGTGGGACAAATCCGGCAAGACCAACGTCTTCGCCGACAATTCGATGGAACTCGGCCTGTCGGCCAAGGGCAGGAACTTCCTCGGCGGCATCATGAAGCATGCCTCGGCGCTCGCCGCGATCACCAACCCGACGGTCAACTCCTACAAGCGCATCAATGCGCCGCGCACCATTTCGGGCGCCACCTGGGCGCCGAACACGGTGACCTGGACCGGCAACAACCGCACCCACATGGTGCGTGTGCCCGGCCCCGGCCGCTTCGAGTTGCGCCTGCCGGATGGCGCCGCCAACCCTTACCTTCTGCAGGCTGTCATCATCGCCGCCGGCCTCGACGGCATCCGCTCCAAGGCCGATCCGGGCAGGCGTTACGACATCGACATGTACCAGAATGGCCATACGGTGAAGGGCGCGCCGAAACTGCCGCTCAACCTGCTTGACGCGCTGCGCGAGTTCGACAAGGACAAATCGCTCAAGGCGGCGCTGGGTGAGGAATTCTCGTCGGCTTATCTAAAGCTGAAGCACCAGGAATGGAATTCCTATGCTTCGCACTTCACGCAATGGGAGCGCGACCACACGCTGGACATATAACCGTCCAGCGGTGCGAGCGGCCTCGGAATGACCTGATGAAATACTCGATCTTCTCGCTCGCTCGGGCTGCCCTTTCCGGCCACAAGAACTGGCAGCGCACCTGGCGCGACGCCACGCCGAAGGATCGCTACGACGTGGTGATCATCGGCGGCGGCGGCCATGGCCTGGCCACCGCCTGGTTCCTCGCCAGCGAGTACGGCATCAAGAATGTCGCCGTGCTCGAAAAGGGCTGGATCGGCTCCGGCAATGCCGGCCGCAACACCACCATCATCCGCTCCAACTACGGCCTGCCCGGCAATACCGGCTTCTACGAATTGTCGATGAAGCTGTGGGAGCGGATGGAGCAGGACCTCAACTACAACGCCATGGTCAGCCAGCGCGGCGTCATCAACCTCTACCATTCCGACGCACAGCGCGACGCCTATGCCCGGCGCGGCAACACAATGCGCATCAACGGCATCGATGCCGAGTTGCTCGACCAGGCAGCGCTCAAGAAGATGATGCCGTTCCTGAATTTCGACCATGCACGCTTTCCCGTGCAGGGTGGATTGCTGCAGCGACGCGGCGGCACCGCGCGGCATGACGCCGTGGTCTGGGGCTACGCCCATGCCGCTAGTGAACTTGGCGTCGACATCATCCAGAATTGCGAGGTCACCGGCTTCGTCAGGGATGCCAACGGCAAGGTCACCGGCGTCGAGACCTCGCGCGGCAGGATAGGCGCCGGCAAGGTCGGCATGGCGGTGGCCGGTTCTTCGTCGCGCGTCGCGGCGATGGCTGGCCTGCGGCTGCCGATCGAAAGCCATGTGCTGCAGGCCTTCGTCTCCGAGGCGATCAAGCCGCTGATCCCCAATGTCATGACCTTCGGCGCCGGCCATTTCTATGTCAGCCAGTCGGACAAGGGCGGCCTCGTCTTCGGCGGCGACATCGACGGCTACAATTCCTATGCCCAGCGCGGCAACATGCCTGTGATGGAAGACGTCTGCGAGGGCGGCATGGCGCTGATCCCGATGATCGGGCGCGTACGGCTGCTGCGCCAGTGGGGCGGCATCATGGACATGTCGATGGACGGCTCGCCGATCATCGACAAGACACCGGTGGACGGCCTCTACATCAACGCCGGCTGGTGCTATGGCGGATTCAAGGCAACGCCGGGATCGGGCTTCGTCTTCGCCCATCTTCTGGCCCGCGACGAGTCGCACAAGGAAGCCGCGCGCTTCCGCCTCGACCGGTTCCGCACCGGCGCCATGATCGACGAAAAGGGCCAGGGCGCCCAACCGAACCTTCACTGAGGACGGTCAGGAACCATGCGCATTGTCTGTCCCTTCTGCGGCGAACGCGAACTCGGCGAGTTCACTTATCTGGGTGATGCCAAGCCGGTGCGGCCTGTGGCCGGCGCGTCGGAAGACGAGGTTTTCGACTACGTCTATCTGCGCGACAACATCGCCGGCGTGATGGAGGAGAACTGGTATCATGGCGGCGGCTGCCGGGCGTGGCTGAAAGTCACCCGCAACACGCTGACGCATGAGATTTCTTCGGTTGAGCCGGCGGCTGGTGCTGGTGCGAGGCAGGTTGCGAAATGAACATTTTCTGCCACCTCGGCGCTGCCCCTCACCTGCCTGCCGGCATCCTCTCCCCGTATAGAGACGGGGAGAGGGGCGCTGTCTTCGATGATTTCGCCAATAGCCTGCATTGCAAGAAGGGCGCCAGCGTTGCGGCCGTCTCCCTTCTCCCCGTCCCTATACGGGGAGAAGGTGCCGGCAGGCGGATGAGGGGCGGCGCGACCTTTTTGCGTGAGGGCCGGGCATGGTGAGTTCCAGCCAATCCCATCGCCTCACATCGGGCGGCCTCATCGACCGTTCGGCGTCGCTGAATTTCCGCTTCGACGGCAAGACTTTTTCCGGCTACCAGGGCGATACACTCGCCTCGGCGTTGATAGCCAACGGCGTCAAGCTGGTCGGCCGCTCGTTCAAATACCACCGTCCGCGCGGCATTCTGACCGCGGGTTCCGAAGAGCCCAACGCGCTGGTCGAATTGCGCACCGGCGCAAGGCGCGAGCCGAACACCAAGGCCACGACCGCCGAGCTCTATGAAGGGCTCGAGGCCGCCAGCCAGAACCGCTGGCCGTCGCTGCGCTTCGATGTCATGTCGGTCAACCAGCTGTTCGCGCCGATCTTCGTCGCCGGCTTCTACTACAAGACCTTCATGTGGCCGGCAAAGTTCTGGGAGGTGGTCTACGAGCCGGCGATCCGCCGCGCCGCCGGCCTCGGCCGTGCCGCGGGCGTCGCCGATCCGGACCACTACGACAAAGCCTGGGCGCATTGCGACGTGGTGATCGCCGGCTCCGGTCCAACGGGCCTCGCGGCGGCGCTTGCTGCTGGGCGCACGGGTGCGCGCGTCATCCTGTGCGAAGAGGATTTCGCGCTCGGCGGACGCCTGCTCTCGGATGGCGGCACGATCGACGGACTGCCGGCGGCGGAATGGCTGTCACGAACGCTGGCTGAACTCTCGGCAATGCCCGATGTCCGCATCATGACCCGCACGACGCTGTTCGGTGTCTATGACGGCGGCACCTATGGCGCGATCGAACGGGTCAACGACCACCTGCCCACACCGCCCGAGCATCAGGTGCGCCAGCGGCTGTGGCGGATCGTGGCCAAGCGCTGTGTGGTCGCGGCCGGAGCTATCGAACGACCGATCGTCTTTGCCGGCAACGACACGCCAGGCGTGATGATGGCCTCGGCGATGCGCAGCTATGTCGCGCGCTTCGCGGCCACGCCTGCAAAGCGGGTCGCGTTGTTCACCAACAATGAGGACGGCTGGCGCACGGTCGAGACCGCCCTCGGCGCGGGATTGCAAATCGCGGCGGTGATCGACGCACGGCACGACATATCGCCGGCCCATCGTTCGCTGGCATCCAAGACTGGATTCCCGGTGCTGCACGGCTCCGTCAGCGGTGTCGACGGCGGCAAGGACGGCGTCCGCAAAATCGCTGTCGCACTCACCGGCGGTGCGCGCGCCGAGGTCGAGGCCGACGGTCTCGCCGTTTCCGGTGGCTGGAACCCCGCTGTCGGGTTGACCTCCTATCATCGAGGCCGGCCGAAATGGCGTGAGGACATCGCCGCCTTCGTGCCCGACGGCGCTCCTCCCGGCATGCTCGCCGCTGGCGCCGCCAACGGTTCCTTCGGCCTTGGCGCCTGCCTGCGCGAAGGGTTTGCGGCAGGCACTGCGGCGGCCCACGATGCGGGGCGTAGCGGCAGTTCCGGCTCGATGCCGGTCGCCGACGACGAAGCTTTTTCGCTGACCCCGCTCTGGCATGTCGCCGGCAAGGGCAAGGCCTTCGTCGACCAGCAGCATGACGTCACCGCCTCCGACATCGAACTCGCGCAGCGCGAAGGTTTTGAATCCGTCGAGCACCTGAAGCGCTACACCACGCTCGGCATGGCGACCGACCAGGGCAAGACGTCGAATGTCGCCGGCCTCGCCATCATGGCAGCGGTAAGCGGCCGCTCCATTCCCGAAACCGGCACGACGATCTATCGGCCGCCTTACGTGCCGATCGCCATCGGCGCCTTTGCCGGCCATCACCGCGACGAGACTTTCCACGCGACGCGGCTGACGCCGTCGCATCACTGGGCGGCCGAACAGGGCGCGGTCTTCGTCGACACCGGCCTGTGGAAGCGCGCGCAATGGTATCCGCGTGCCGGCGAGAAGGACTGGCTGGAATCGGTGACCCGCGAGGTCAAGGCGGTGCGCTCAGGCGTCGGCTTCTGCGATGTCTCGACGCTCGGCAAGATCGACGTGCATGGCACGGATGCCGGCGCCTTCCTCGACCGCGTCTACATCAACACCTTCTCCAACCTTGCCGTCGGCAAGGCACGCTACGGACTGATGCTGCGCGAGGATGGTCTGGTCTATGACGACGGCACGACGTCGCGTCTGGCCGAGGATCACTATTTCCTGACCACGACAACGGCCAAGGCCGGGCTGGTGATGCAGCATCTCGAATTCTGCCGGCAGGTGCTGTTTCCGGAACTCGACGTGCAACTGACCTCGGTCTCCGATCAGTGGGCGCAATTCTCCATCGCCGGCCCCAAGACCCGCGACCTGCTGAGAGAGATCGTCGATCCCGCCGAGGATCTCTCCAACGAGGGCTTCCCCTTCATGGGCGCGCGCGAAGTGGCGTTGCGCGGCGGCATCAAGGCGCGGCTGTTCCGCATCTCCTTCTCCGGCGAGATGGCGTTCGAGATTTCCGTGCCGGCGCGCTACGGCGAAGCCATGGCGCGCAATCTGATGATCGTCGGAAAACAGTTTGACGTAACCCCGTACGGCACCGAGGCGCTCGGCGTGATGCGGATCGAAAAGGGCCATGTGGCCGGGCCGGAATTGAGTGGCACCACCACCGCGGCCGATCTCGGCCTCGGCAAGATGATGTCGAGCAAGAAGGACTTCATCGGCCGCGTCATGGCCGGCCGCGAGGCGCTGGTCGCGCCGGACCGGCAGGTCGTGGTCGGCGTCAAGCCGACCGACAAGGCGAGCCGGCTGCGCTCTGGCGCACACATCATCCCGAAGGGGCAGAGGTCCGGGCCTGATAATGACCAGGGCTATGTCACGTCGGTCTGCTTCTCGCCGACATCAGACCAGTGGATCGGACTGGCACTCGTCGAGCGTGGCCGCGAGCGCATCGGCGAGATCGTGCACGCGCATGATCCGCTGCGCGGCGAGGATTATGATGTCGAACTCTGCAATCCCGCCTTCTACGATCCGGATGGAGGGCGCCAGCGTGGCTGAGTTTTCCTGGGAAGTCCACAGCCCGCTCGAACGCGCGCTCGTTGCTGGGCCATACGGCACCCACGGCGATGCCGGTGTGTCGCTGACCGAGATCCGGAATTTCGACCTCGTCCAGGTGATGGCGCGGCGCGGCAAGGCGGCCGAAATGGCGACAGCCGCCAAGGGCCATTTCGGCGTCGCTGCTCCGGAAACGCCCAAGGCGGTGCAGTCGACGGATGCCGCGCTGATCTGGTCGGGACCGGACCAGTTCTTCGTCCTGTCGAAGGGCGGCAAACATGCGATGGACGCGCTGGCGCCGGCGTTTTCCGGCCCCGCCTCATTGTCGGACCAGTCGCACGCGCGGGTGCTGATCAGCATCTCTGGTGCCAAGGCGCGCATGATACTCGCCAAGCTGTCGTCAATCGATCTGCACGCCGAGGCGTTCCCGATCGGTGCGGCCGCCGCGACCTCGATGGATCACACCAGCGTCACGCTGTGGCGCGGTAATGAAAGGACTGATGGCCAGGCGGTGTTCAACATCCTGGTGTTCGCGACATTTGCCGAGAGCCTGTGGCACACGATGCTGGACTCGGGTGCCGAGTATGGAATCGAGATTGGGCATTCCGAGGAATTTTAGCTCGACAATTGTAGATATTGGCGCCGCTGTAGATCTTGGCGCCGCCCCTCATTGCCCTGCCGGGCATTTCTCCCCCGCGGAGAAAGAAGCTGACCCCACGCCGGCGCCGTTTTTTGCAACGTTGGAGATGGGCGAAACCGCCAATGAAAGCGTCCTTCGCCCCGTTTACGGGGAGAAGATGGCGGCAGCCAGATGAGGGGCAGCGCCGACGCCCGGGAATAGAGCTGGCCGGCGAAATTCGACCTGACCTGCCGCTCCTAAAAAGCCACCTCCGCCTTGCCAAACCCAACCGCCCTGCTATTCTCCCTGCTAAAATAATTTCACGCACAGGCAAACTTGCTTCTCGAACCGCAAGGCTGAAATGAGCCAGTCGCCTTACCCTGCCGTCGCAGCCGGACCGCCCAGGCCGAGCCTCATCCTGCGGCCCGGCCAAATCGCGCTGCCGCCGGGCATGGAGCGTTATACGATCCAGGGCAATGGCGCGGTGCTGATCGACGTCGAGGCCGGCGATACGATCACGGTGCGCAATGTCGAAGGCGGCCAGGCTTGCGAGCTACTGGCGTGGGATCAGAGCGGCGTCACCGACCCCGGAATTTTCACCGAGAAGTCGAACAGCAACGCCGCCGGCATCAAGGCGTTGCTGGCGGAAGGCGACGACAGTCTTGCCTCCGTGCGCCGTGGGCTTGAGCGCCGGCAAGTGCAACTCAATCAACCCGAGGCGGTGCGCGTCTTCGGCGGCTCGACGCCTGCCGGCACGGAACAGGCATTTGCCGTCGCCCGCGACGGCGCGATGCTGATCGCCGCGCCCGGCGGGCCGATGCTGGTCGATGGCCATGACACGGCGACGCCGCTTACGGTCATCGTGCGGCGCGCCACGGTCCGCCTGAAAGCAAAATCCCAGCTTGCCGACCCACTCGCCGATCCGGTGCTCGACCTGCGCGTCCACTCGGCAACAGCCGAATCCTATTTCGTGAAGGCCGGCGATTATCTGCAGATCATCGATGTCGACGGTCGCCAATGCACAGACTTTCAATGCTTCTCGGCGCGCAAGCTGGACAACGGTCTCGACCATCCGCTCGATGTGACGACGACACGCACCCTGATGGGCTCCAGCTATCCGATGCCTGGCCTGCATTCGAAATACTACGACCAGGACATGGAGCCGCTGGTCGAGGTTGTCCAGGACACATGCGGCCGGCACGATGCGTTCGCCCTCGCCTGCGCGGCCAAGTATTACGATGACATCGGCTATCCCGGCCACACCAACTGCTCGGAGAATTTCAACCGCGCGCTCTCCGACAAGGGCGTCGATCCCCGCGCCGGCTGGATGGCGATCAACTTCTTCTTCAACACGGCCATCGATGCACATGGCATCATGGTTTCCGACGAGCCGTGGTCCCGCGCCGGCGATTATGTGCTGCTGCGCGCGCTGACCGACATCGTTTGCGTGTCCTCGGCCTGCCCCGACGACACGACGCCGGCCAATGGCTGGGATCTGACTGACATCCATGTGCGGACCTATTCCGGCCAGCACAAATTCTCGCGAGCGATCGCCAGACGCATGACGCCCGATTCGGAACCGAAAATGACCCGCGAGACAGCCTTTCATTCGAGCTTTGCCAAGCACACCCGCGACTTTGTCGAGTACCGGGGCTACTGGTTGGCCAATTCCTTCGCCAAGGAGGGACCGATCGCCGAATACTGGGCCTGCCGTCAGGACGCGGTGATCATGGACCTGTCGCCGCTGCGCAAGTTCGAGGTCACCGGTCCGGATTCCGAAGCGCTGTTGCAATACACGCTGACCCGAGACGTCAAGAAGCTTGGCGTCGGCCAAGTCGTCTACTCCGCCATGTGCTACGAGCATGGCGGCATGATCGACGACGGCACGCTGCTCAGGCTCGGCAAGGACAATTTCCGCTGGGTCGGCGGCGACGATCTGTCCGGCGAATGGCTGCGCGACACGGCGAAAAAGCTCGGGCTCAACGTGCTGGTGCGCTCCTCCACCGACCAGATGCACAATGTCGCAGTACAGGGTCCGAAGAGCCGCGACATTCTCAAGCAGGTGATATGGACGTCGCCGCTGCAGCCGTCGATCGAAGAGTTGGAGTGGTTCCGCTTCGCGGTGGCACGTATCGGCGGCGGCAATGGCATTCCGGTCGTCGTATCGCGCACCGGCTATACCGGCGAACTCGGCTACGAGATCTGGTGCCATCCGCGCGACGCCGAAAAAGTGTTCGATGCGATCTGGGAAGCTGGCCAGCCGCACGGACTGAAGCCGATGGGGTTGCAGGCGCTGGACATGGTGCGTATCGAGGCCGGGCTCATCTTTGCCGGTTACGAATTCTCCGACCAGACCGACCCGTTCGAGGCCGGCATCGGCTTCACCGTGCCGTTGAAGACCAAGACCGACGACTTCATCGGCCGCGAGGCGCTGATCCGCCGCAAGGAGAACCCACAAAACAAACTGGTGGGGCTCGACATCGACAGCAATGTCGCTGTCGGCCACGGCGATTGCGTCCATGTCGGCCGAGCTCAGATCGGCGTTGTAACCTCGGGCATGCGCTCGCCGGTGCTGAACAAGAACATCGCGTTGGCGAGGCTGGACGTCACACACGCGGCCGTCGGCACGGAGGTCGAAATCGGCAAGCTCGACGGCCATGCCAAGCGGCTACCCGCGCGGGTGGTCGCCTTCGCCCATTACGATCCGCAGAAGACCAAACCACGCTCCTGAGCGCTGCGCTCCGACACATGGATTTGGCTTGCCGGTGATGCCCGCAAGCCGCATTGCGGGCTGCGCTCGCAAGCGTGATGTGCACGACGTGACAAATCGCTTGACGTGAAAGCGCGCCGGGTCAATCTTCACTCTTAAGAAAAAAATACGACTGAGTGGAAACACCGGGATCGTACCGATCATTGGCCGGGGAGCAAGCTTCGCAAAGCCGAAGCATCGCCGGCGGGGAACATCAAAAAGGGGAATTCACCGACATGAGCACGATAAGCACTGCCCTGGAGCAGCCTGCCGAAAGCAAGCTGCTCAGGCATATCGACTGGCGCGGCGCCTTCTGGGTGGCGAGCGGCGTTCCGGCGCTGGTCCTATTCTCGATCGGCGGCATTGCCGGCACGACGGGAAAGCTTGCCTTCCTGATCTGGACGGTGTCCATGATCATGGGTTTCCTCCAGTCCTTCACCTATGCCGAGATCGCTGGCCTGTTCCCCAACAAGTCGGGCGGCGCCTCGATCTACGGCGCGACGGCCTGGCTGCGCTACTCCAAGTTCATCGCGCCGCTCTCGGTGTGGTGCAACTGGTTCGCCTGGTCGCCGGTGCTGTCGCTCGGCTGCTCGATCGCCGCCGCCTATATCCTCAACGCGCTGGCGCCGGTGCCGATCTTCACCGAGACATCGGCGGAAGTCGTGGCCTATATCGCCGCGCACGCCGGAACCGCTCCGGCCGACGCCATCACGGCGGTCACCGCAGCCGCAACGCCGGCGATCCGCAACTGGACGCTTTTCAGCCACACGCTGGGTCCGGTTTCCTTCACCTTCAACGCCACCTTCTTCATCGGCGCCGTGCTGATGCTGATCATCTTCTCGATCCAGCATCGCGGTATTCTCGGCACGGCCAGCGTGCAGAAGTATATCGGGCTGCTCGTCATCGTCCCGATGCTGATCGTCGGCGTCGTGCCGATCTTCACGGGACAGATCGACTGGGCGAATTTCTCGCCGCTGGTTCCGCTCGCGGCCGCCTACGCGCCCGAGCCCGGCTACTGGAACATCGCCGGCTGGACGCTGGCACTTGGCGGTATGTTCATCGCCGCATGGTCGACCTACGGTTTCGAGACCGCCGTCTGCTATACTTCGGAGTTCAAGAACCCCGGCACCGACACCTTCAAGGCCATCTTCTATTCCGGCCTGCTCTGCATGCTTTTGTTCATCCTGGTGCCCTTCACCTTCCAGGGCGTGCTCGGCCTGAACGGCATGCTGGCGACGCCGATCGTCGACGGCTCCGGCGTGGCGGATGCGCTGGCCGGCATGGTCGGCGGCGGCCAGCTTATCCATAGCCTGCTGGTGATGCTGATGATCCTGGCGCTGGTGCTGTGCATCATGACGGCGATGGCCGGATCTTCGCGCACGCTCTACCAGGGCTCGGTCGACGGTTGGCTGCCGCGCTACCTCAGCCATGTCAACGAGCACGGCGCGCCGACCCGCGCCATGTGGACCGACCTCTGCTTCAACCTGATCGTGCTGGCCATCGCCTCGGCCGACGCGACGAGTTTCTTCTTCATCCTCGCCGTGTCGAATTGCGGCTACATCATCTTCAACTTCCTCAACCTCAACGCCGGCTGGATCCATCGCATCGACAACGGCCATATCGCGCGCCCCTGGAAGGCGCCGACCTGGCTTCTGGGGATCGGGGCGATCTTCGCCTACGTCAACGCGATCTTCATGGGCGCGGGTGCCAAGGTCTGGAATCCCCTGGCGCTATGGGCCGGGCTGATCACCGCCGCGCTGATCATCCCGGTGTTCTGCTTCCGCCATTACATCCAGGACAAAGGCAAGTTCCCCGATCACATGCTGGCGGACCTCGGCATGGCGGGAGCCGACCTCTCGGTCAAAAAGGCGGGCATGCTGCCCTATCTGACCCTGGTCGCCGGCGTGGCGGTGATGCTCATCGCCAATTGGGTGTTCGTCATCTGACCAACGCAATAGGCCGGGCGCCTGTCGGTGTCCGGCCCACATCTTCCATCGATCCAATCCATCCCTGCGAAAGCCGGGATGGATGGAAGCGAACGTGCCAGCCGGACCGCACGGCCCGGCCGGTGCGATTTATTCGGCGGCCAGTGCCAGTCGCGGCCTTTCGGCAGGCAACTCGGAGTCGGACGCCTGTTCATCGGTCTTGGCCTTCTTCGGCTCGCGGCCGAAGAACAGCGCGTAGCCGGCTGGCAGCACCAGGATGGTGAGCACGGTGGCGACGAGAATGCCGCCCATCATGGCGTAGGCCAGCGGCCCCCAGAACACGGCGCGCGAGATCGGGATCAGCGCCAGCACCGCCGTCATCGCCGTCAGCACGATCGGCCGGAAGCGGCGAACCGCCGAGCCGATGATGGCCTCGGAACGGTCCATGCCGGTAGCGATGTCCTGATCGATTTGGTCGACCAGGATGATCGAGTTGCGCATGATGATGCCGAGCAGCGCGATGACGCCGAGGATGGCGACGAAGCCGAACGGCGCGCCGCTGATCAACAGCGCGGCGGCAGCGCCGATGATGCCGAGCGGACCGGTCGCCAGCACCAGCATCGCCTTGCCGAAATTCTGCAGCTGGATCATCAGGAGAACAACGATGATGGCCAGCATGACCGGTGCCTTGGCGGCGATGGAAGCCTGGCTTTCGGCCGAATCCTCGGCGCCGCCCTGAATCTCGATCTTGTAACCAGGCGCCAGCCCGTCGCGCAGGCCCTGCATGTCCTTGTACATCTTGGCCACGACATCGTTGGACTGCACGCCGTCGGGCAGCGTGGCACGCACGCTGATGGTCGGCAGGCGGTCGCGGCGCCACTCGATGCCTTGCTCCAGCACCGGCACGACCTTGGCCACCTGCGACAGCGGTACGAAGCCGCCGAAATCGGTCGGGATATAGACCGAATCGACAGAGGAAAGGAGACTGCGGCTGGCATCCGGTTCGCGGGCGACGATCGAGACCGTTTCCTCGCCGTCGCGGAAGTCGTCGAGCGGCGCGCCGGACATCGTTGCCTGCAGCATCTGGCGGATGCGCTGCGAGGTGACGCCGAGCGCACGGGCACGATCCTGGTCGATGACCAGCTTCATCGCCGGAACGGGTTCGAGCCAATCGTCATGGACCGCGCCAAGCAGCGGATCCTCGCGGAACTTCGCCTTCACCTGGTCGGCGATGCGGCGCACCTCCTGGCGATCCGGACCCATGACGCGCATCTGCATCGGCCATCCGGTCGGCGGTCCGAGGAACAGGCGGTCGACCTTGGCGCGGATCGACGGGAAATCCTCCGCGAGCACGCGGCGCAGCTTGATGACCAGCCGCTCGCGCGCCGGTTCGTCATTGGCCATCACCAGCATCTGGGCAAAGTTGGGATTGCGCAGCTGCTGATCGAGCGGCAGGAAGAAGCGCGGCGCGCCCTCGCCGATATAGGTCGCGATGAAGCGCTTGTCCTTGTCATCCATCATCTTGGTTTCGAGCGCCTTGGCTTGCGCCTCGACCTCCTTGATCGAGGTGCCTTCCGGCAGCCAGAGATCGACGAGAATCTCCGGCCGCGAAGATTGCGGGAAGAAATTCTGCGGGATGAACTGGAACGCCCACAGACTGGTGCCGAAAGTCACCAGCGTCATGACCAGCACGATGATGCGATGGCGCACGGCCCAACCGACCGTAGCGCGCAGCCGGCGATAGAAGCGCGTGTCGAAGACATCATGATGGCTGCCGGCATGCTTGCGCTGCTTCAGGATCATGTTGCCCAGCCATGGCGTGAAATAGATCGCGACGAACCATGACACAATCAGCGCGATGCCGACGACATAGAACAGGGTACGCACATACTCACCTGCGGTCGAGGCGGCGAAGCCGACGGGGATGAAGCCGGCGGTGGTGATCAGCGTACCGGTCAGCATCGGGAAGGCGGTCGAGGTATAGGCGAAGCTCGCCGCCTCGATCTTGACCAGCCCCTCCTCCAGCTTGCGTTCCATCATCTCGACGACGATCATGGCGTCGTCGACGAGCAGGCCGAGCGCGATGATCAGCGCGCCCAGAGAAATGCGCTGCAGGTCGATGCCAAGCTCGTACATGATGGCGAAGGTGGCGGCCAGAACCAGCGGAATGGCAATGGCGATGACCAGACCGGAGCGCCAGCCGATCGACAGGAACGAGACGACGAGCACGATCAGCAGCGCTTCGCCGAGCGCGTGCATGAACTCGCTGACGGCATCCCTGACGACCTCGGGCTGATCGGAAATCTGGTCGACAGAGACGCCATAAGGCAGCGCCGCCTCGAAGCTCTTGTAGGTCGCCTCGACATCCTTGCCGATATCGGTGACCTTGAAGCCCTTCGCCATCACCACGCCAAGCTGCACGCTGTCGTGGCCGTTGAAGCGGTATTTGCGCTGGAAGGGATCTTCGAGCCCTGACGTCACAGTGGCGATATCGCCGAGCCGGGTGACCTGACCACCGGCGCGCAGGCGCAATTCCCTGATGTCGGCGGCCTTGGTGACGTCGCCTTCGACGGAGATGCGTACCGAATTGACGCCGGTGTCCACGGAGCCGGCCGGATCGACATTGTTCTGGCCCTTGATCGCGTTCTGGAGGTCAGTCAGCGTCAGGCCGCGTTCGGCGAGCGCCTTGGATGAGACGTCGATATAGAGTTTTTCCGGCTGATCGCCGATGATCACCGCCTTCTCGACGCCGGGCGTCGTCAGAAGCATGTCGCGCGCCTGGATGGCGAATTTCTTGAGCTCGGGATAGGAGAAGCCGTCGCCGCTGATCGAATGCAGCGTGATGAAGGTGTCGCCGAACTCGTCGTTGAAATAGGGGCCGAGCAGGCCCTGCGGCAGGTCGCCTGCAATGTCGCCGATCTTTTTGCGCACCTGGTAGAAGGCGTCCGTCACCTCGGCGGCATTGGTGTCGCCCTTGATCTGCACCGTGATGATGGCGCTGCCGGCGCGGGTGAAGGAGCGCACGAAGTCGAGATGCGGGGTCTCCTGCAGCTTGCGCTCGATCTTGTTGACGACCTGGTCCTCCATCTCGTGGATCGATGAGCCCGGCCAGATCGCCTGCACGACCATGACCCGGAAGGTGAAGTCGGGGTCCTCCTTCTGGCCCATGCGCATCAGGCCGAGCGCGCCGGCGATGATGATAAGGCCGAACAGGAACCGCGCGATGGAGGGATGGCCGATGGCCCAGCGCGAAAGGTTGAATGGCCGCTTTTCTTCAGTGGAGGTCGTCATCGGTGCTGATCCACTTTGCTTGTTTGCCGGCGCCTGATGCTTCGACGAAGCGCGGCGCGCGAAACGAAATCATCTGCGTTCGATACTGGCTTCCGGGCGGCGCGACTCTTCGAGCGGAGAGACACTCATCGCGGTGGGACGCGAGGATCGATGCGGGGGGTACATCGGCCTTGACGTCTCGACCTTCGGGGCGTGCGCCGCCCGGAAACCTGCGGCCGCGGGAACGCGCGGCCGATCTGTCTGCCGTCAGCGCAGCCGGCTGGCGTCATCACTCTCGGCGGAGGCGGATTGCTGCGCCATGGCGCCGGCGAGCTTCACCTTCAGATTCTCGGTCATGAACTGCGTGCCGGCGGCGACCACGATATCGCCAGGCTTCAACCCTTCGGCGACACGCACGCCGCCGGCGGCGAACTCGGCGACCTTGACCGGACGGGCATGGACGGTGTCGGCGCCACGGTCGACGGTCCAGACGATCGACTGGCTCTCCTTCTGCGCCAGCGCGCTCAGCGGGATCGACACGAGCTGCTTCTCGTTGGCCGCCGACGCCTCGATATTGGCGGTCATGCCGAGCAGCACGCGCGGGTCGTTAGGCAGGCTGACGCGGACGGCAAAGGTGCGCGACTGCGGATCGGCGCTGCCGGCAACCTCGCGGACCTTGCCGTCGAGCGCCAGTGCACTGTCGGACCAGAAGCCGGCCCTGACGATCTTGCCCGGCTTGAACTCGGCGATTTCCATTTCCGGCACCGCGATCAGCACTTCCTTTTCGCCGTCGACCGCGACCGTGACCACCGGCGTGCCGGAGCCGACCACCTGGCCGACATCTGCGTTGACCGCAGTGACGATGCCGTCCCTGTCGGCCTTGAGATCGGTATAGCCGACCTGGTTCCTGGCCTGGTCAAGCGACGAGCGGGCGGAGTCGCGCGTGGCGACGGCCTGGTCATAGGTCAGCGTCGCCTGTTCAAGCTGCGATTTCGGGGCAAAATTCTTGGCAAAGAGCTGTTCGGCCCGCTTGCGCGCAAGCTCGACGGTCTCGACCTGCCGCTCGGCGGCATCGAGGGCGGCTTGCGCACTCTTGACCGAAAGGTCGTAATCGGAGGGATCGATGCGGGCGAGCACGTCGCCGGGCGCCACACGCTGCCCAATGTCGACAAGGCGCTCCGTGATCTTGCCGTTGACGCGGAAAGCCAGGGCGCTTTCGGTGCGAGCCCGCACCGACCCCGAATAAGACAACGTGCGGATGTCATGCGCCTGGGCGATCTCGACGACCTTGACCGGGCGGATGATATCCTTGACTTCGGTTTTCTCCTGGCTGCAGCCGGCAAGCCCGAGCGCCGCGACAATCAAGCCGGCGACCGGCAATTTGCGGAGGATGGAATTGGACAAAGACACCTTGGCACTCCCGAACTGGAGATGAACTGTCGACCGGCGCCCGGCGGGCGGCGGCTATTTCTTCAGGGCCTTGATCGCGTAATCGATAAGGTCGTCCGGCATCGCGCGGTTGGTCTTGGCGAGGCACTGCGCCACCATCTGCGGATGGCACAGGATGACGGTGGCGGCCCCGAAGCAGCGTGACGCGATCACCGGATCCTGCTCGGCGAACTCACCGGCCTCGATGCCCTCGCGGATCACTTCCGCGAAAAGGTCGTGGATGCTGTCAATATGCTTGTCGATGACGCCCCAATCGCGTTCGAGGGCGACGATGACCATCTCATGGACCTTATGGTCGTCGAGCATCACCTCCATCGTCATCTTGTACTGCGCGTGCACGTAGCGCCGCAGCCGCTCCTCGGCGCTGATCGGCAGGCGTGAAATCTCGTACGCCATCTTGTAGCTGGCACCGAGCATGCGGCCGCAGACGGCCTGGTGGATCTCGACCTTGGAGGCAAAGAAACGATAGATGTTGGCGGGCGACATGCCGAGCTCGCGGGCGATGTCGGCAACATTGGTCTTGCCATAGCCGTAGTGGCGGAACAGGCGCTCGGCGCAATCGAGAATACGGGTGACATTCTCCTGTCTGGCGGCATCGGCCACGATGTTGGCAGCTTCGGACATCTTCGCTTTCGATTTATTAGTGACGAATTTCAATTTTCGTCAGTCGTAAATCGAAAGACGACCCATGTCAACGCGAAATCGGCGTACGCGTATAATTGATGACAGATGGTGACAGAGGGCGGGTGCGACAACCGGCGCTCGCGATTGGCGATCAGCCCCATGAATTCGTCATCCTAGGGCGAAGTAAGGAGCGTAGCGACGCAGCGCAGACCCTAGGATCCATTCCGTGACGTCAGTCAAAGAATGAGGCGGATCAATATGTTACATCAAAAGGCGAACTGTTGCCCGCAGCAGTCATTCACGACCGTTGGAGCACGGCCGCCAGGTCGCGGCATGGATCCTAGGGTTTCCGCGACGTCGCTAGCAAAAATGACGGTGCGCTCACGCCACCTTCGCCATTTCCCGCAGCCGGAATTTCTGGATCTTGCCGGTCGAGGTCTTGGGAATTTCGGCGAAAATAACCGCTTTCGGCACTTTGAAGCGGGCGAGCAGCGTGCGGCAATGCTCGATGATCTCGGCCTCGGTCGCGGTCTTGCCGGGCTTCAGTTCGATATAGGCCACGGGCACCTCGCCCCATTTGTCGTCAGGGCGCGCCACCACGCCGCAGGAGGCAACCGATGGATGTTTGTAGAGCGCATCCTCGACCTCGATCGAGGAGATGTTCTCGCCACCCGAGATGATGATGTCCTTGGAGCGGTCCTTGAGCTGGATGTAGCCGTCGGGATGCATGACGCCGAGATCGCCGGAATGAAACCAGCCGCCGGCGAAGGCTTCGTCGCTCGCCTTGCGGTTTTTCAGATAGCCCTTCATGACGATGTTGCCGCGAAACATGACCTCGCCGATGGTTTCACCGTCGGCCGGCGTCGTCCTCATTGTCTCGGGGTCCATCACGGTCAGCCCCTCGAGTGCTGCGTAGCGCACGCCCTGTCTCGCCTTCTTGCCCGCCCTCGCCCCCTTGTCGAGCGCGTCCCAGTCACTGTGCCATTCATTGACCACGGCCGGGCCATAGGTCTCGGTCAGGCCGTAAAGATGCGTGACGGCGAATCCTGCATCGGCCATGCCGGACAACACGGCTTCCGGCGGCGGTGCGGCGGCCGTGTTGAAGGTCACCGTCTGTGGGAACTCGCGCTTGTCCTCATCCCTGGCATTGATCAGCACCGACATCACGATCGGCGCGCCGCACAAATGGGTGACGCCATGGTCGGCAATGGCGTCGTAGATCGGCTTCGGCCGCACCCAGCGCAGGCAGACATGCGTGCCGGCCTGGACGGCGAGCGTCCAGGGGAAGCACCAGCCGTTGCAATGGAACATCGGCAGCGTCCACAGATAGACGGCGTGCTTGGCCATGCCGGCATGGATGGTGTTGGTGTAGGCCATCAGCGCCGCACCGCGATGGTGGTAGACGACGCCCTTCGGATTGCCTGTCGTGCCCGAAGTATAGTTGAGCGAGATGGCGTCCCATTCGTCGTCGGGCATCGACCAGGCGAAATCCTCGTCGCCACCGGCGACAAACGCCTCATAGTCCAAAGCGCCGATCCGCTCGCCTTTCGGGTAGGGCGCATCAGCGGCGTAGTCGGGATCGTCGTAGTCGATGACCAGCGGCTTGACCCTGGCCAGGTCGAGCGCTTGCCGGACGACGCCGGAGAATTCGCGATCGACGATGAGCAGCTTGGTCTCGGCGTGGTCGAGCTGGAAGGCGATGACCGCGGCATCGAGGCGGGTGTTGAGCGAGTGCAGCACCGCTCTGGTCATCGGCACGCCGAAATGCGCTTCCAGCATTGGCGGCGTATTGGACAGCATGACGCTGACCGTGTCGCCGTTGCCGATGCCATGCTTTTGCAGCGTCGAGGCAAGCTTTAGCGAGCGGCGCCAGAAATCGCGATAGGTGATGCGCTGCTTGCCATGGATGATGGCGATGTGATCAGGATAGGTCTTTGCCGCCCGCTCGAGATAGGTGAGCGGGGTCAGCGGCTGATGGTTGGCCGCATTCCGGTCGAGATCCTGTTCGTAGGGATTTCCCATCCCGTTCCTCCCCAAAGTCCCTTTTTCAAGCTTTCTAACCTCAGGCCTCTCGTCAGGCTATCCCCCCGGATGATCGAAAATGCCAAGCTATACCAGCTTTGTAGAACGGCGATCCGATTAAGCGTCTGCCGAGAGGCGATGATGCCCGCACATCCTAATTTGACTTTTGTCGAGAGCCGTGACTAATGTCAGACAAGGAGACGGCATGGCGATCCGACCGGCAGAACAGCTCATCCACAAGGCCGCCTGGCTGTACTATGCGCACGGCCTACGCCAGGACCAGGTGGCGAGCCAGCTTAACATTTCCCGCGCCTCGGTGGCGATGTATCTGCGCAAGGCACGCGAGACCGGCATCGTCAACATCTCGACCTCGACCCAGCTTTTCACCGACGACGTGATGGCGCGCAGGCTCGAGGACGCGCTGGGCCTCGACGCGGTCTGGATCGCGCCGGAAAACAGCCATGTCCCGGACCCCTCCACCGACATCGCCGTGCTGGCGGCGAGCGTGTTCCTCGAACTGGTCAAGAAGGGCGACCGCATCGGTGTCGCCTGGGGCCGCACGATCTACACGATCGCCGACATCATGTCCTATGCCGACCTGCAGGATGTGACGGTGGTGCAGCTCTGCGGCAATCTCGGCGCACCCTATTCCTACCGGCCGGACCAGTGCACGATGGAGATCGCGCGCCGGCTCAACGCCAAGGGCCTCAATTTCTACGCACCGCTGGTGCTGTCGACGGAAGAGCTGGCGCGGGCGCTGCGGGCCGAGCCGGTGATCCGCGAGCAGCTGTCCGATATCAGCGACTGCGATCTGGCGCTCTACTCGGTCGGCGCGGTCGATGCCGACAGCCACCTGGTCAAATGCGGCGCGCTGACATCGGGCGAAATGGCGGAGTTGCGCAGCCGGGGTGCCGCCGGTGTCATTGCCGGGCAGATCATCGATGCCGAGGGCAAGGTGCTCGACTGCAGCTATAACCGCCGGGTTATCTCCGCCGAGCTTGCATCGCTGCGCGCCATCGCCAGGCGTCTGATGGTGGTGCAGGAGGACAGCAAGTTCGAACCGCTGCTGGCGGCGATCGCCGGCGGACTTTGCACGCATCTGGTGGTCGGCGCGCATATGGCGCAGCGGCTGCTCGATCATGCCGGAGCGGCGCCCAAAAAAGCACCCTGAAGAAAAGGCACATTTGCCGCCGGCACACTGTCATCAAGGCGTCGCGGCATTCCTGTTTCACCATCCAAAGACAGCAACTGGACGAAGCGAACATGAAGAACCTGTGGAACGACGACGCGGCCGAGAAACTTGTCGCCGACTATGCGAAGAAGGGCGTCGGCCGCGACCTCGCCTTGCGCGTCTACACGACGCGGCTGCTCGGCGGCGTGCCACAGCTGGTCCTGCATGGCGGCGGCAACACCTCCTGCAAGATCAAGGCGACCGACCTCGTCGGCGATGAATGGGACGTGCTGTGTGTCAAGGGCAGCGGCTGGGACATGGCGGTCATCGAGCCGCAAGGCCTGCCGGCGGTCAAGATGGGCGCCCTGCTCAAGGCGCGCGCGCTGGACAGGCTCTCCGACGAGGACATGGTGGCCCTGCAGCGGGCAAACCTCATTGACCCCTCCTCGCCCAACCCGTCGGTGGAGACGCTGCTGCATGCCTTCCTGCCGCACAAATTCGTCGACCACACCCATTCGACCGCCATCCTGGCCATTGTTGACCAGGAAGACAGCAAGCCCTTGGTGAAGACGGTGTTCGGGGAGAAGATGGGCTACGTGCCCTATATCATGCCGGGCTTCGACCTCGCCAAGGCGGCGGCAGACGTGTTTGACGCCGACCCCGATGTCGAGGGCCTGATCCTCGACAAGCATGGCATCTTCACCTTCGGCGACGACGCCAAACAGGCCTACGACCGGATGATCCACTACGTGAACGTCGCCGAGGATTATGTCGCCAAGCACGCCAAGCCGAAGGCCGCGAAGGCAGCGCTGCCGGCAAGGCTCGCGACGCCGGGCTCGATCGCGCCGATGCTGCGCGGCGCTGTCGCGGTGGCGCGCGGCGAAGGCCGCTTCGACCGCATGATCAGCGATTTCCGCACTTCGGACGCGATCGTCGATTTCATCAACTCATCCAAGATCGCCGATTATGCCGGACGCGGTGTTTCGACCCCGGATCTGTCGATCCGCATCAAGACCGGGCCGATGGCGGTGCCGGCGCCCGACGCTGAAAAGATCAGCGACTACAAGGGCGTGATCAAGAACCATGTCGACGCCTTCGCCAAGGACTATCGCGCCTACTTCGAGACAAACGACGCGCTCGACGACGTCAAGCGGACCATGCTCGACCCCATGCCGCGCCTGACGCTGGTGCCGGGCCTCGGCATGTTCGGCCATGGCCGCACGTTGAAGGATGCAAGGATCGCTTCCGACGTCGGCGAGATGTGGATCGAGGCGGTGCGTGGCGCCGAAGCGGTCGGGCATTTCCATCCCCTCTCCAAGGCCGACCTTTTCCCGCTCGAATACTGGTCGCTCGAACAGGCCAAGCTTGCTTCCAACAAGCCAAAGCCGCTGACCGGCCAGGTGGTGCTGATCACCGGCGGTGCCGGCGCGATCGGCGCAGCGACAGCCAAACTGTTCGCCGACAATGGCGCTCATGCCGTGGTCGTCGATCTCGATGCCGAAAAGGCCGCCGATGCAGCCAAGAAAGCCGGCAACAATTCGATCGGTGTCGGCGCCGACATAACCGACCCGGCACAGGTGCGTGCCGCCTTCGACAAGGCGGTTGCCGTCTTCGGCGGCGTCGACATACTGGTGTCCAATGCCGGCGCCGCCTGGGAAGGCCGCATCGGCGAACTCGACGATGCGCTGCTGCGCAAGAGTTTCGAGCTCAACTTCTTCGCCCATCAGTCGGTGGCGCAGAACGCCGTGCGCATCATGCTGGAACAGGGTACGGGCGGAGCGCTTTTGTTCAACACCTCCAAGCAGGCGGTCAATCCAGGCCCGAAGTTCGGCGCCTATGGCGTGCCGAAGGCGGCGACGCTCTTCTTGTCCAGGCAGTATGCGCTCGATTACGGCGCTTACGGCATCCGTTCCAACGCGGTGAATGCCGACCGCATCCGCTCCGGCCTTTTGACCGACGCCATGATCGCCAGCCGCTCGGGCGCGCGCGGCGTGTCGGAGAAGGAATACATGTCCGGCAACCTGCTCGGGCAGGAAGTGACGGCGCAGGACGTGGCGCAGGCCTTCCTGCATCATGTGCTGGCCGAACGCACGACCGCCGACGTGACGACCGTCGACGGCGGCAACATCGCGGCGGCGCTGCGGTAAACACCTCCAATTGACAATAAAAAAGGGCGGCTCACGGGCCGCCCTTCAGACTGCTGACGAACCCCGTCGATTTTCGGCGGGGTTTTGTTTTGCGCGTTGATTGAGCTTTGTAAATTGGTGTCA
>NZ_VFVA01000028.1:0-71585 GCF_006442155.1 Mesorhizobium sp. B2-4-14
CTTCAAGCCCCATCTGCCGCCCGGCCAATACGTCCCTTGACACCCCTCCGAAGCAGATGTGTGCGCACGCTAGCCCCGTATAGGGACGGGGAGAAGGGGACTGGCCGCATCCCTGGCACCTGTCCCGCAACGTCGGTAATTGGCGAAATCCGCGATGACGGCGCCCCTCTCCCCGTCCCTATACGGGGAGAGGATGCCGGCAGGCAGGTGAGGGGCAGCGCTGACGTTGAGCCTCAAGCGATCACCTTGGACAAAGTCATTGGAGCAATCTGCGAAGGATTGACGAAGCAAACCCATGCACTATGCCTTCCCCTCCGCGCCTGTCATCAAGAGACCGAGCCGGACTATGGTCGCCTCGGCGCTGTCCAGCGTGCCGACGATGCGGCCCTCATACATCACCGCGATGCGGTCGCAAAGCACGAGCAATTCTTCCAGATCCTCGCCAATCACGATGATGCCGCAGCCCTTGGCCCGCATGGCGAGGAACTTTTCATGGATAAAGCGGGCAGCGCCGATGTCGAGGCCGCGCGTCGGCTGCGAGACAACAAGCACTTTCGGATCGAAGGCGAGTTCACGCGCCAGCAGTGCCTTCTGCAGGTTGCCGCCGGACAGTGCGCCTGCTCGCGTCATCGGCCCGGGGCAGCGTATGTCATACGCCTTGATCTGCGCCTCGGCGAAGGCGCGGATCGCGTCGGGCTTGAGCAGGCCCTTGCTGCTGAACGCCGATGTGCCGATGCGCGGCAGCACCATGGAATCGGCCAGCGGCAGGTTGGTGACCAGGCCGGTTGTCATACGGTCTTCCGGGATGCGGCCGAGACCGAGTGCCTGTACCTCGCGCGGGGTGAAGCGCGCCACTTGTTTGCCGGCTATGGTCATCCGCCCGGCCTCGGGCGAAATCATACCGGAGATCACCTCCGCCAGCGCCCGCTGGCCATTGCCGGAGACGCCGGCGATGCCGAGGATTTCGCCAGCGCCGACGGCAAGCGATACGCCGCGCAGCACCGTGCCCGAATGCTTCGAGGTGAAGATGCCGTCGAGGGTGAGTACCGCTTCGCCCGGCGTCGATGATCCCCTTGCCGGCGGCACGATCTCATGGCCGCACATCAGTTGCGCCATTGCCGCGGACGTCGTGTTGGCCGGATCGTCGACACGGCCGGCGACGCGGCCATGCCGCAGCACCGTGCAGCGATGGGTGAGCGCCCGCACCTCGTTCAGCTTGTGCGAGATGAAGATGATGCCGAGCCCCTGTGCCGCCATCGAGCGCAACGCTGAAAACAATCCGTCGACCTCGCTCGGCGCCAGCACGGCGGTTGGCTCGTCGAGGATCAAAAGCTTGGCGCCGCGAAACAGCGCCTTGACGATTTCCAGCCGCTGCTGCTCGCCGACCGACAGCGCCGAGACCGGCACGTCGGGATCGAGCGTCAGCCCATGCTGCCGGCCGATCTCGGCCAGCCGCGCCAGCCCGCCGACACGGTCGATCCGTCCCGACTTGCCGGGAATGCCGATGAGCAGGTTCTCCAGGACGGTTAGCCGTGGCGCGAGGTGAAAATGCTGGTGCACCATGCCGATGCCCGCGGCCAGCGCGTCCGCCGAACTGGTGATCCGCACCGGCTGGCCCTGGATCAGTATCTCGCCGGCATCGGGCGCATAGGCGCCGAACAGCACATTCATCAGCGTCGTCTTGCCGGCGCCGTTCTCGCCCAGCAGCCCAAGGATCTCGCCCGGCGCGACGCTGAGGTCGACAGCCTCGTTCGCCTTCACCGCGCCGAAGCTCTTGGTGATGCCGCGCATTTCGATGAGTGGGGCAGGCAAGGTTTTCTTCCTTTGAAATGGCTTGGCGTGGCTCTTCACCCACCCCCTTGTGGGGAGGGTCGGCTTGCGATCGCAGCGCAGCGAAGATCGCGAGACGGGGTGGGGGTGCGCCCTACGAGACCCCCACCCCGATCCGCTTTGCGGATCGACCCTCCCCACAAGGGGGAGGGTGAAATATCAATCCGAAACCGGCGTGTTCTCGTCCACATCGACGCGGAAATTGCCTTCCAGGATGTCGGCCTTCTTTTTCTCGACCAGGTCCTTGACGTCGGCGGGCAGCGTCTTGTCGAATTTGTGGAAAGGCGCCAGATACGAGCCGCCCTTGGCCATGCGCGAGAAATCGCCATAATCCTGCGCCGTATAGACTCCGGCCTTGACCAGTTTGATCGCCTGCTCGACCGTCGGGTACATGTCCCAGACCGGGCCGGTGATGACCGTATCGGGACCGAGGCTCGACTGGTCGGACATGTTGGAGATGGCGAACACCTTCTTCTCCACCGCTGCTTCGATGACGCCGAACCGTTCGGCATAGATGACATCGGCGCCGGCATCGATCTGTGCGACCGCCGCCTCCTTGGCCTTGGGCGGATCGAAGAAGGAGCCGATGAAGGCGACCTTCTTCTTGACGTTCGGATTGACCTCCTTGGCGCCGGCGAAGAAGGCGTTGACCAGCCGGTTCACCTCCGGAATGCCCATCGCCGCCACGGCGCCGACCGTGCCCGACTTCGACATCTTGCCGGCGATCATGCCGGAGAGATAGGCCGGCTCATGGATCCAGTTGTCGAACACACCGAAATTGGGCTCGGCAGGGCCTGCGCCGGAGCCGAACAGGAAGGCCGTCTTTGGGAACTGCTTGGCCGTGCGGCGCGATTCGCGCTCGGCGGCGAAGGCATCGCCCAGCACCAGTTCGTATCCGCCTTGCGCATATTCGCGCATGACGCGGCTGAAATCGGCGGTCTGCACCTTCTCCGACCATTTGTATTCGATGCCCAGTTCCTTCTCGGCCTTCTGCAGGGCGACATGGATCTGGTTGTCCCATGGCTCCTCGATAGGCGTGGCGAAGATCGCAGCCACTTTCAGCTTCTTGTCCTTGGCGAAGGCCGCGCCCGGCAGCATCGCCGCCGCCAGGCCAAGCGCGCCCAATTCCAGCACGTTGCGCCGCGACAGCCCGTCGCGTGCCGATTGAGATTTATTCTTCCGGTTATCCATTGCAGTCCCCTCTGTTCGACAGCCGTGTCGAGCCGGCTGTTCTAAAAATCAGACGGGGAACTATGGAACGGGTCCGGACTTTTGTCCACATGGTCAAATTTGACGGACGCGATCCGGGCACTCTGCTGGCCTGGCCGGGAAATGTGGCCGATCAGACCCGTTCGAGCGCGATGGCGATGCCCTGGCCGACGCCGATGCACATGGTGGCGAGTGCATAGCGCCCGCCACGCTCGCGAAGCTCCAGCGCCGCGGTGCCGGATATGCGGGCGCCCGACATCCCAAGCGGATGGCCGAGCGCGATGGCGCCGCCATTCGGGTTGACGTGCCCGGCGTCCTCGGCGATGCCGAGTTGGCGCAGCACGGCGATGCCTTGCGAGGCAAAGGCTTCGTTGAGTTCGATGACATCGAACTGTTGTGGCGTCAGGCCGAGCCGCGCGCACAGTTTCTGCGTCGCCGGCGCCGGACCAATGCCCATGATGCGCGGCGCGACGCCGGCGGCGGCTCCGCCCAGGACGCGGGCGATCGGCGTCAGGCCGTATTTCTTCGCAGCGGCTTCCGAGGCAACGATCAGCGCCGCGGCCCCGTCATTGACACCCGACGCATTGCCGGCAGTCACTGTCCCGCCTTGCCGGAATGGTGTCGGCAATTTGGCCAGCGCCTCGATTGTTGTTCCGGCTCGGGGATGCTCGTCTTTCGAGACGACAATCGCATCGCCCTTGCGCTGCGGGATTGTCACGGGCGTGATTTCCCTGGCCAGCCGGCCATTGGCCTGCGCGGCGATGGCCTTGTCCTGGCTGCGCACGGCGAAGGCATCCTGATCGGCGCGCGAGACGGCAAAATCCTCGGCGACGTTCTCGCCCGTCTCGGGCATCGAATCGACGCCATACTGCTTCTTCATCAGCGGATTGACGAAGCGCCAGCCGATGGTGGTGTCGTAAATCTCGGCATTGCGCGAGAACGCCGCGTCGGCCTTGGGCATGACGAAGGGCGCGCGGCTCATGGATTCGACGCCGCCGGCGATCATCAATTCCGCCTCGCCGGCCTTGATGGCGCGCGCCGCGATGGTCAGCGCATCCATGCCGGAACCGCACAGGCGATTGACGGTCGAGCCCGGAATTTCCTTGGGCAGACCGGCCAAAAGCAGCGCCATGCGCGCCACGTTGCGGTTGTCCTCGCCGGCCTGGTTGGCGCAGCCATAGACGACATCGTCGACCGCTTGCCAGTCAATACTCGCATTTCGCTCGAGCAAAGCCTTCAGCGGTATCGCGCCGAGATCGTCGGCACGCATCGATGACAGCGAGCCGCCGAAACGGCCGATCGGCGTGCGGATATAGTCGCAGATATAGGCCTCGGCCATGTCATGCAGCCTTTGCTTTTCCGGTTCCCTTATGCGCCGCCTTGGTGCGGGCCTGCAGGTCGCGCAATGTGTTGAGTTCGAGATCGCTTGGCGCCGGCGTCTCGTCAAGCGCGTCGGCGAACCTGACGACCCAGCCACAGGTCTCCTGCACCTGCTGGCGTGTGACGCCGGGATGCAGCGACACGACCGTGAATTCCTTGGTCACCGGGTCTGGTTTCCAGATCGCAAGGTCGGTGATCAGCAAAGTGGGCCCGGCCGTCTCGATGCCGAGCCGCTGGCGATGATCACCGCCCTCGCCGTGGCCGAAGGAGGTAAAGAAGTCGATCTTTTCGACCATTCCACGCCTTGTCTGCGCCATGGTGATGTAGATCTCCTTCGACGAGGTCGCGATCTCCGGCGCGCCGCCGCCGCCGGGAAGCCGGGTCTTGGGGTGGAAATAGTCGCCGATGACCGTGGTGTTGATGTTGCCGAACTTGTCGAGTTGGGCAGCCCCGAGGAAACCGATCGAGATGCGGCCACCCTGGAGCCAGTAGCGGAACATTTCCGGCACCGCGACGGTGGTGACCGCGGTTTCGGACAGTTCGCCGTCGCCGATCGACAGCGGCAGCACGTCAGGCGCGGTGCCGATCGTGCCGCTTTCATAGATCAGCGTGATGTCGGGCGCATGCGTCAGCCTCGCCACGTTGCAAGCGGCGGAGGGCGCACCGATGCCGACGAAACAGACATCGTCGTTCTTCAACACGCGGCTGGCGGCGATCGTCATCATCTCGTTGGGAGTGAAACCCCGTTCGCTCATGCCGCTCTCCTTAGATGCTCGACGCGGGCTGCGAAATCACCGGCGCTCTTGCCGATGACGTTCGCCTGCATCCACGCCTGGAACCTGCCACGGTCCGCGGCGATCTCGTCCCATTCGAGATAGGCGGCATTGTCGCGCGCATAATAGCCATGGGCGTAGGAGGGGTGCGAGCCGCCGGGAACGATCGAGATCGCCGCGATCGTCCAGCGCGGCAGCACGGTCAGGTTAGGGTGCAGATCGTCGAAATTGTCGACCACTTCCTCCACCGTCACCACCGCGCGCCTGGCCGCCAGCACAGCTTCCTTCTGAATACCGATGATGCCCTCGACCAGCACATTGCCTTTCTTGTCGGCCTTCTGCGCATGGATGAAGGTGACGTCGGGCCGGATCGAAGGCACCGCCGCCAGCACCTCGCCGGTGAACGGACAGGTGACCGACTTGATGTTCGGATTGACATCGGCCAGCCCGGCGCCGCGATAGCCGCGAAACACCGCGCAGGGCAGGCCAGCGGCCCCTGCCTCATAGGCGTTGGCCATGCCGGCATGGCTGTGTTCCTCGATCTCGATCGACCTGGGAAAGCCATTCTCGATCGAATCGCGGGCACGCCGCAGCAGGCCGACGCCGGGGTTGCCGATATAGGAGAAGATGATTTTCTTCGCCATGCCCATGCCGATCATCTGGTCGTAGATCAGGTCCGGCGTCATGCGGATCAGGGTCAGGTCGCGAAACCCCTGGCGGATCGCCTCATGCGCCGCCGCCGTCGGGATCAGATGGGTGAAGCCTTCGAAGGCGACGGAATCACCATTATTGAGGTTCTCGGCCACCGCCTTTTTGAGCGGCAGGAACTTGACCATCGCCAGGGCTCCAATCCCGAAAGTTCGCATTGCGAACATATGTATTGTATGTGATACTTTCTAGGCTGACCGGAGCCCCGAGTCAATCCGGGCGGACGGCAGCCTTTGGTATGGAGGTCAGATGGACGAAGGGGCTGCTTCGCGTGATCACGTCGGCTCGCTTGAACGCGGCCTCGCCGTCATGGAGATCCTCGCCCGCCACCCTTCGGGCATGACGCTGACCGAAATGGCGGAGGAAGCCGGCCTGACCCGGGCTGGCGCCAGGCGATTCCTGCTGACCTTGGTCGCGACCGGCTATGCCACACAGGCTGGCCGCGTGTTTTCGCTGTCGCCACGTCTGCTGACGGTTGCGCGCACCTGGCTCGGCGGCGCCTCGCTGTGGAGCTTCGCGGCCCCCATCATGCGCGCGGTGGCGGCGCAGCTGAACGAAGCCTGTTCGGCGGCGATCCTCTCGGGCGAGGATGTCGTCTACGTCGCCCGTATTCCTGGCCGCCGCATCCTCAGCGTCTCGCTGGATGTCGGCACCAGGCTGCCGGCCTATTGCACCTCGATGGGGCGCATGCTGCTCGCCGGGCTGACATCTGAAGAATTGGACACCTTTCTCAGCCGCGCGGCGATCGAGAGAAGAACGGCCAAGACGATCATCGACAGGCCCCTGCTGGCGAAGGCCATCGCCAAAGCGAGGAAGGACGGCTTCGCCATCGTCGACGAGGAGTTGGAACTCGGCCTGCGCTCCATCGCCGTGCCGATCCGCGACCGCTCGGGAAACACGGTCGCGGCCATCAATGTGTCGACACAGTCGGCGCGGTTCTCGGTTGCCGAGATGGAACGGGAAATCCTGCCCGCGCTGCTTGGGGCCAGGCAGCGCATCGAGGATTTCTTTGTGGTTTAGGAAAGTCTTGTTGACCTTCCCAACATCGGCGGGACAGCGCCCCCCACTGCCCTGCCGGGCATCTCCCCCACTTGGGGGGAGATCGGACGTCAAGCCGGCTTTCGCCAATCTCCAACGTCGCAGGAGAAGGCGAATCGATGAAACTGCCAATCTCCCTCCTTGTGGGGGAGATGTCCGGCAGGACAGCGGGGGGGGGCTGTCCCGCCGACCTCTCCTCAAAATGGCGACGCTAAGCGACCTCAGTGCTTGATCCTATCCCGCGCGTACCACAACATCCCGAGCACATAGAGCGGGCCGCGCAGCGCCGTACCACCCGGGAACGGCATCGGCGTGAGCGTCGAGAACAGGTCAAGCCGCGAGGCGTCGCCGGTGATCGCTTCGGCGAGCAGCTTGCCCGACAGCGTCGACAGGATGACGCCCTTCCCGGAATAGCCATGCGCGAAATAGACCTCGCCATAGTGCCCGACATGCGGCAGGCGCGATGTCGTCACCGACACCAGCCCGCCCCAGGCATGATCGATGCGGCAGCCCTTGAGCTGCGGGAAGGTGCCTTCCATGTGCGGCCGCACGAAGCCGGCAATGTCGGCCGGCGGCGACGGCGTGTAGCGCTCGCCGCCGCCGAACAGCAGACGGCCATCCGCCGACATGCGGTAATAGTTGACGACGAAGCGCGTGTCGGACACCGCGACGTTGGCCGGGATGACGTTGCGCTTGCCTTCCAGCGGCTCGGTGGCGACGATGTAGTTTCCGACCGGCATGATGCGGCTGTTGACGCGCGGCTCCAGCCCGTGAAGCAAGGCGTCGCCCGCCAGCACGACATGTTTTGCGCGTACCGATCCCTTTGCTGTCGAGACCCGTATGGAAGGCTCGCGCTCCAGCCGCGTGGCCACCGAATTCTCGTGGATGGTGACACCGGCTGCGACCGCCGCGCGGGCGAGGCCCAACGTGTAATTCAAGGGATGCATGTGGCCGCCAAGCGGCTCGTACATCGCGCCATGATAGGGCGTGTCGACCTTGGCCCGGGCTTCCGCCGCCGACAATATCTCGACGTCGCGGAATTTCATCACGCTTTCGAGGCAGCTGGCCTCCTCCTCCAGATCCCTGAGGTCGGAGCCGTTGACCGCGCCGACCAGATGACCGGTCAGCCTGAGGTCGCAATCGATGGCGTTGCGCTCGATGATGTCGAGCACCAGCCCACGCGCCTCGAAAGCGAGGTCGAACAGCACCTTCGCCCGCTCGGGCCCGTAGAGTTTGACCAGGCCCTTGGCGCCCTTGCGCAGGCCGGGGATCATCTGGCCGCCATTGCGCCCCGACGCCCCCCAGCCGATCTTGCCGCCTTCGAGCAGCATCACTTTCAGGCCGCGCTCGGCGGCGTGAAGGGCGGCGGACAGGCCGGTGCAGCCGCCGCCGACGACGACCAGGTCGGCGTCGACATCGCCCACGAGCGCTGCATGATCCGGCGCCGGATTGGCGGTGGCGACATAGTAGGATTTGCCGATATCGAGACCGGAATTGAAACCCGTCGAAGATGCCATGATCACACCTTCAACAGCAGGTGGTCGCGTTCCCAGCTCGTCACCACGCTCTGGAACAGGTCGAGCTCGACGCTCTTGACGCGCAGATAGGTCTGGAAGAAATCCTCGCCGAGCAGCGTCCGCACCGGCTCGCAAGCCGTGAAGCGGTCGAGCGCCTCCTCCATGGTCTTCGGCAGCGTGCTCTTGATCTTGTAGGCATTGCCCGACGCCTCGGCCGAGCGCGCCAGTTTCTGTTCGACGCCGAGATAGCCGGCGAGCAGCGAACCGGCGATCGCCAGATAGGGATTGCAATCCGCGCCCGGCAGGCGGTTCTCGACTCGCCGCGCGGCACGGCCACCGGCGGGCACGCGCAAGCCGCAGGAGCGGTTGTCATGCGACCACTCGATGTTGGCTGGCGCGCTGTGGTTCGGCCGGATGCGGCGATACGAATTCACGTTCGGCGCGAACAGCGGCATGATTTCGGGGACATATTTCTGCAGCCCGCCGATGAAGTGTCCGAACATCTCGGTGTCGGCGTCATCGGTGCCGGCAAACAGCGCGTTGCCAACCTCGTCGACGATCGACATGTGCAGGTGCATCGAGCTTCCTGCCTGCGCGGCGATCGGCTTGGCCATGAAGGTGGCGTGCATGCCGCATTGCTGCGCGGCCTGGCGCGTCAGCCGCTTGAACAGCAGCACCTGGTCGGCCAGCGGCAGCGCGTCGCCATGCAGCAGGTTGATCTCCAGCTGCGCCGTGCCCGATTCGTGGATCAGCGTGTCGAGCGGCAGCCCGGCGGCCGCGGCATAGTCATAGACGCGCCTGATCACCGGCTCGAACTCCTCGAGTGCCGCCATGTCATAGGGGTGCTGCACGCCCTCGGCGCGGCCATTGGCGCCGACCGGGGCGGTCAGCGGTTTGTCCGGATCGGGATTGGGCGCGGTGAGGTAGAATTCAAGCTCCGGCGCCACGACGGCCCGCCAGCCACGCTGCCGGTAGAGGTCGAGCACGGCCCGCAGCACATGGCGCGGCGAGGCCATCCATGGCCTCCCATCCATGTGGAAGGCGTCGGCGAAGACATAGGCCTTGCCAGGCCCGGCGCCGGGCGCCAGGCACAGCGTCGAGACATCGGGCACCATGCGCATGTCCGGGTCCGAATAGGCGAAACCCTCGTCGATCGAGCCGGAATAGCGGCCGTCGATGCTGACCAGGAAGGCGCTGCTCGGCAGATAGAGCGCGCGGTCCTCCAGCGCCTTCAGGAATTTCGCCGTCGGCAGCGCCTTGCCGCGCAGCACGCCGTTCATGTCGGGCACCAGGCATTCGACTTCATTGATGCCATGCTGCGCCAGCCAGGCCTTGGGATCGTTGCCGCCGGAGAGCGAGGTGTTGGTGTTCTTGTCAAGCATTTCGTTCAATTCCGTATCAGAGAGAGTATGGCTTGCGCGGCCAAATCCGTTCCGGGTTCCAGCGCCATCCGGGCTGCATTGTCCCTCAGGGGCGCGCATGGCGTCGTCGGCCAGCAGGCCGACAATGGCTCTCTCCATACTCCTTCTGTCCAGCCGTCACGGCCGATATGGTCGCCGACGCCGGTCTCTCCGGCGCGCCACGCATTGTCATGGCCGTCCCTGCAATAGAGCATGATCAGCGACGGCATGCCGAAGCGTAGCGCCTCGCAAAAGCGCGCGCCCCGCGCACGCAACGACCGCGCAATGCCGACGCAATTCAACGCCGCGCCGAAACTGGCTTCGGGAAACAGCGCGATGGTCGGACTGGCTTTGCGCGTCAATTATTTCCTCTTCAATCGGGCCGGCTGATCATGCCGAACAGCGCGGGGGCGCCGCGGCTGGCCGCTTGCGATCGCTGGCTGCGGGAGAGCCGCAGGTGGATACGAAGCAGATCGGCAGCCACCTCATACTGCCGGTTTTCGAGATGGTCGAGTATGTTCAGGTGTTCGCGCAAAGATTGCTTCAGGCGGAACACATTGACCCCGGCATAATGCCCGGCAGCCGGCGCAACCTTAGATGATCCGACAGCGCATCGGTGAGGAAACGATTGGCACAGCCCTCGGCGATCATGCCGTGAAAATCGATGTCCAGCCGCTGGAATTCGCGCATCGAACGCGGCGTCCGGCAGCGCGGCCTGCGCCTCCACGCCCTGGCGCAACGCCACGGCCCGCATCCCGTCCAGCCGGAAGCCGGGCGTCAGGATTACCCCGGCGCCCGGTCGAGCAGATCCTCCTCCGTCGGTCTGTTAATCCCCTGATCGACAATTGCGCGCTACCCTTCGGCGGCTGGAAAGCATCCGGACTCGGCCATGAACTCGGCCGCCAGGGCTGGATGCCTTCCGCCGCTCGAAGATGGTGATCGAGCACAAGCCGGCGATCCAGGAATGGTGGTATCCCTATCCCGACAGCTGGCTCCGCGCGACCGGCGGCCGCAAGCACGTCCAGGCCACACCGGCTTTCCTTTCGAAGGCAAGCAACAGGAACCTCGGCCAGCGAGGATGGTTGTTCCCTTGAATGGTCGGCGCGGCAGGCGGTCTTCGGGAGCGACGAGATGGACGGCAGGATTGAAACGGGCGCCTGTTTTTGCGGGGCAATTGCCGCCGAGATGCAAGGCGAGCCGTTCTGGGTCTGCTCCGACCATGACGACGATTGCCGCCGGGCAATCGGCAGCCCATTGACCGTATGGGTTGGCTACCGTCCGCATCAGGTGCGGCTCACTCGTGGCCGGCCGAAGGAATTCTCCAAGACCAAGGGCATTGTGCGAACATTCTGCGGAGATTGCGGCACGTCGATCGCTTATCGCGACGAAGGGCTGAGCGACGAACTCTACGTCACGATAGGCTTTTTCGACCATCCGGAGCGGTTCAGTCCGCAAGCGCACGCCTATTGGCGCCTGAGACTGCCTTGGGTGGAATTCTCGGACGACCTGCCGCGTATCGATACCTATTCGCGGCCACGCGATCCCGCGTTCGGAAATCCTGCCGACCGTAAATAGGTGTCCTTTTACGCCTGGATCGCTTCGATCAAAGCGCGCGAGACGCAAGCAATAGGCCGTCGCGGAGAGCGAGGCTGCAATGCAAAATCATTGGAAACGAGCTCAGCCCGCCGCGCCGCCGTCCCAGGAGCCGGTTTCGGCCATCCGCTTCAGCAGCGGCGCAGGCTTGAAAACTGGCCTGCCGGTCCGCTGGTGCCAGTACTCAAGCCTTTCGACGATCCGCGCCGGCCCTTCAAGCCCGGCCCAGAACATCGGGCCGCCCTTGCCGACGGGAAAGCCGTAGCCGTTGACCCAGACGACATCGATATCGGAGGCGCGTGCCGCGATCCCCTCCTCCAGAATTTTCGCTCCCTCGTTGACCAGGGGATAGAGCGTGCGCTCGATGATTTCTTCGGCGCTTATCGCATGCGGCGCGATGCCTTGCTCGGCCGCCTTGCCGCGGATCAACGCCTCCACTTCGGGGTCGGCAGCGCCCGCCCGTGCGCCCGCCTCGTAGAGGTAGAAGCCACGGCCGGTCTTCTGGCCGAAACGGCCCTGTTCGCACAGCGTGTCGGCGATCACGGCAGTCTGGCCGCGCGCCTTGCGGTTGCGCCAGCCGATGTCGAGGCCGGCGAGATCGCTCATCTGGAACGGCCCCATCGGCCAGCCGAAATCGGTGAAGGCCTTGTCGATCTGGCTGGGTGTCGCGCCCTCCAGCAGAAGCGCTTCGGATTCCGAGCCACGCGCCGCCAGCATGCGGTTGCCGACGAAACCATGGCAGACGCCGACGACGACAGCGACCTTGCCGATCCGCCGTGCCAGATCGACGGATGTCGCCAGCGCGTCGGGCGCGGTCTTTTCCGCCCGCACGATTTCCAAGAGCTTCATCACATTGGCCGGCGAGAAGAAATGCAGGCCGAGCACATCCTGCGGGCGAGAGGTCGACGCGGCGATATCGTTGATGTCGAGATACGAGGTGTTAGTGGCGAGAATCGCGCCCGCCTTGGCCACCGCGTCGAGCTTGCCGAAGATTTCCTTCTTGACCGCCATGTCTTCGAACGCCGCCTCGATGATCAGGTCGCAATCGGCGAGATCGGCGTAGTCGGTGGTGCCTTTGAACTGGGCGAGCCGCTGCCGCTTGGCCTCTTCACTCAGCGAACCACGCGAGACGGAGACGGTGTAGTTTTTCTCGATCGTGCCCAGCCCGCGCTGCAAGGCTTCATGACTGGCTTCCAGCAAGGTGACGGGAAAACCGCCATTGGCGAAGGCCATGGCGATGCCGCCGCCCATCGTGCCGGCGCCGATGACACCGACGCGGGCAATCCTGCGCTTGACGATGTCCTTGCCCGGAAGCTTTGCCGCCTCGCGTTCGGCGAAGAACAGATGGCGCTGCGCCCGCGACTGGTCGCTGGCGACCAGTTTCACGAAAAGCGCGCGCTCCGCCGCAAGCGCTTCGTCGAAGGGCAGCGTGACGGCATTGCGCACCGCCTCCGCGCAGGCGATCGGCGCTTCCAGGCCGCGGGCTTTCCGGGCGAGATCTGCTGCCTCGGCATCGAAGGCAGCAAGGTCGGTTTCCCTAAGCAGATCATTGCGATCGCGCACCGGTGTGAACGGCCCGCCCTTGCGGGCGATTTCCCGGGCGAAATTCACTGCATGCGTGGTCAGGTCACCTTCGAAGACAGCATCGACGAGACCAGTGGCATGCGCCTCATCGGCACCGATCGGCGTGCCTGAAACGATCATCTTCAAGGCCTTCAATGCCCCGACCAGCCGTGGCAGCCGCACCGTGCCGCCGCCGCCCGGCAAAATGCCGAGCTTCACTTCGGGAAGGCCAAGCTTGGCGCTGGCGTCGGCGACGCGGAAATGGCAGCCGAGCGCCAGCTCCAGCCCTCCGCCGAGCGCCGTGCCGTGAATGGCGGCGATCGTCGGCTTAGCGATGGTCTCGAGCAGAGCCACAATGGCGCGCAGGTCAGGCTGCTGCACCGGCTTGCCGAATTCGGTAATGTCGGCCCCGGCTACGAAAGTCCGCCCGGCGCAGGCGAGCACGATCGCGGCAACCGAAGCGTCGTTGCGCAAGGCAACCAACGCCTGCATCAGCGGCTCGCGGACATGAAAACTCAGCGCGTTGACCGGCGGGTTGTCGATGGTGACGATGGCGACATCGCCGTCGCGGCTGACCTTCAGGGAATCGGACACGCAAAAACCTCCCAGCAACGGTGAGCGGCTGGCCGCCGCTTGAACGGGATTTATAGCGCCATGACGCGGATGGGAACCGGCCTCCAGTCTGGCACAACGATTAGTGCCGGCCGGCGGCCTCCGTTGCCATCATCTCCGGCATGGCGTCGCTGGCGGTGCGTCCGCCGCGCCAAGAGGCAAAAGCCGCGACCAGATAGAGGATCGCTGAGAAGGTGAAGGCGAAGACCAGCCCGTGCTTAAATGGTCCCGACATCAGCTCGGGGAAGAAGGCGTGGCCGGTCAGCGTGTCGATGCTCTGCTTCGGCAGCGCATGCAGCACATCGGCAGGGATCAGCTCGCCCATCGGATTGTAGCCGAGGAAGGCGGCGAACAGGCTGGCGACCGGCGGCATATTGGCGATCTGGTGCGCGACCGCCTCCGGCACATGCTGCGCCAGCAGGCCGGCTTCCATGCTCTGCGGCAGGCTGGCGGCAAGGCCCAGGATCATCAGGCTGAAGAACAGACCGATCGACAGCACTTGCCCGGCGTTCGTCGTCGTCGCGCGCATGCCCGAGGCCTGGCCACGTTCGCGAGCCGGCACGGAATTCATGATCTGCGTCGAGTTCGGCGCCACGAACAGGCCGGAGCCAAGGCCGTTGAGGAACAGAAGTGCCGCGAAGGCGGTATAGGAGAAGTCGGCAGGCAAGGCCATCAACGCGATGAAACTCGCCGCGCCCACGACCATGCCGCCGACCGCGAAGGGCACGCCGCCGACCCGGTCGGAGAAATAGCCGGACACCGGACCGGCAATGAGGAAGCCGACGGTAAGCGGCAGCATGAAGATCGCCGACCACAGCGGCGTCTCCTCGAAGGAATAGCCGTGCAGCGGCAGCCAGATGCCTTGCAGCCAGACGATCAGCATGAACTGCAGCCCGCCGCGCGCGATGCCCGAGGCGAGGTTGGCGATGTTGCCATAGGCGAAGCCTGGAATGCGGAACAGCTTCAGGTCGAGCATGGGCTTCGTCACACGCTGCTCGATGAAGATGAAGGCGACCAGCGAGATGAAGCCGATGGCAAACAGGACAAGCACTTTCGGGCTGGTCCACGCCATCACCTGGTCGCCATAGGGTTGCAGCCCATAGGTGATGGCGGTGAGGATGAGCACGAGGCCGAGGCCGAAGCTGACATTGCCAAGCCAGTCGATCGTATGCGTCGAGCGGTTCGGCGCGTCGTGCAGCTTCATATACGCCCAGATCGTGCCGACGAGGCCGAACGGCACGTTGATCCAGAACACCAGCCGCCAGTCCGTGTCGGCCAGAAGGCCGCCGATCAGCAAGCCGACGAACTGGCCGCCAATGGCCGCCACCACATTGATGCCGAGCGCGAAGCCGCGTTCGTTTTCCGGAAAGGCATCGGTGAGCAGCGCCGTGGAGTTCGCCATGATCAGCGCGCCGCCAATGCCCTGGATGATGCGCACGGATATCAGGTACATCGCGGCGAAGTCGCCCTGGCCGGGCAGCAGGCTGAGCGCGATCGAGGCGGCGGTGAAGACGGCGAAGCCGAGATTGTACATCCTCGCCCGGCCGAACTGGTCGCCGAGCCGGCCGAAGGCAACGACCAGCACCGCCGTGGCGATCATGTAGCCGATGATCGCCCACAGGAGGTAATTGATGTTGCCGGGGTCGAGCGCCTTCAGGCCGATGCCGCGAAACACCGCCGGCAGGCTGATCAGCAGAATCGACCCGTTGATGGCGGCGGCGAGCATCCCGAGCGTGGTGTTGCTCAGAACCATCCATTTGTGGCTCTGCGGGCGGCTGTCAACGGTGGTATTCATGATGGTAACTCTCGACGGTGCTGGCGCGGTTGCCGCCAGTGCTATATATGAGGATAGTCTCAGGTTTGGAAATATGAGGATGGACTCAGAAAAAGCAAGAGCCTTATGCATGTCGCCCGAAAGTGAGCTCGGTTTTGGGATAACGACATGCATGAAAACAAAGACCGAAAGCGCGTCGCATGAATTCGGTTAGACGCGACGCGCTTTCGACAGCGAATCCGCGTGCACCGCAGCAAAAAAGAGGGCGAGAGCGGGTCGCGGCGCTCATGGCGAGCGGGGCAGCGCTGTTCGTCGAGAAGGGTTTCGACGCCACGACGATGACCGAGATTGCCGCACGCGCGGGCGCGGCCATCGGCACGCTCTATCTGTTCTTCCCGACCAAGGAGGCCCTGGCGCAAGCCATTCTGGCCGAGAACGCGGAAAGCCTGTCCACGCAGCTTGACGCCTTGCAGGAACGCGCCAAGGGCCTGGCGCCGGCAGCCATCGCCGATGCGCTGTTCGAATTGCTTGGCGATTTTCTCGCTACGCACCCGGCCTATTCCGCGCTGCTCGATCTTCCCGGCGACGAAGCCTGGCGGCGCAAGATGCGGGCCCGTCGGCGTGAGCAGATCGCCGCCCTGTTCGCGCAGGCCGAACCGCCGCTCCCCTTGGGTCAGGCCGAGCGGCTCGCCGTCATCGTGCCGCAGTTGATGCGCATCCCGCTGGCACTGGTTGGCGAAAAAAGACTGCGTGACGGCGTGCTGGAGGAATTGCGGCTAATGCTGGCGCGGCATTTGCGGGTGAGCGGTGAAGTGTGAGCAGTTCGATACGTTGCCGTTTTGCCGAACCTCCCATACTTCGTCATCCTAGGGCGGAGCAAGGAGCGCAGCGACGCGGCGTAGACCCTAGGATCCATGCCGCGACCTCAAGGCGTCACGGCGCTGCAGAGTTTTGTTCCGCTGCGTTCCGTAGCGATGTAGCCGCATGGATCCTCGGGTCAAGCCCGAGGATGACGAAGGCGCGGCTCAGCGCAGCGCCTTCTCCCCACCTGCCACCGTTATAACGCCGACGATGATCAGCCCGGTCAGCAGCAGCCGCACGCCGGCACTCACGCCGAACGTGTTGAGCATTGTGAGCAGCAGCACCAGGAACAGTGCGGCGCCCCAGACTCCGGGCACGTTGGCCTTGCCACCCGCCACCGACGTGCCGCCGATGACGACGACGGCGATCGAGGCGAGCAGGTACTCATTGCCGATATCGACATTGGCGCCGCGGAAATAGCCGGCGAGCAGCGCGCCATCGATACCGCCGAGCGCGCCCGACAGAGTGTAGGTGAGGAAGCGGATGCGGCCGACATTGATGCCGGCCAGCCAGGCGGCGCGGATGTTCTGCCCGATCGCCAGCACGGAGCGGCCATAGATCATGCGCTGCAAAGCTATGCCGGCGCCGATGGTGAACAGCACGGTCAGCATTGCCAGCACCGGAATGCCAAGAATTTGCCAATTGGTGAAATCGGCGAAGCCTGGCGGCGGCTTGATCTGCAGCCCGCGCCCATAGCTGATGTCGACCGACTGGATGATGAAGCTGGCCGACAGCGTGGCGATGATCGGCGGGATGCGCAACGCCCAGATCAACAGGTAGTTCACTGCGCCGATTGCGGCACCGCAAGCCAGCGCGGCAATCAGCCCGACCACGATCATGGAATCGCTGCCGCCCATCACCTTCATGGCGACGGCACTGGCGAGGCCGATATTGGCCGGCAGGGACAGGTCGACATTGCCCGGCCCGAGCGTGATGACGAACATCTGGCCAATGCCGACGATGACCGTGAACACGGCAAGCGACAGGGCAGCCGTGACCATGCCGCCGGCGCCATAGCCGCCGGTGAAGGCGATCGTCGCCAGCCACACCAGCAGCGCGCCGAGAAAGGACCAGATCCAGGGCTTGGCGGCCAGCGACTTCACCAATGTCATCGCTCACCTCTCCCTGCGGCTGATCAGCACCCGCGCCGCCAGCACGATGATGAGGATGGCGCCGTTTGCGGCCACTTGCCAGTCGGGTGGGATGTGCATGAAGGTGAGCAGCGGAGATGCGGCCAACGCCAGCGTCAGCGCACCGATCACGGCACCGATCGGCGAGACCCGGCCGCCGACGAATTCACCGCCGCCGAGGATGACGCCGGCGATCGAAAGCAGCGTGTAGCCATTGCCGATATTGGCGTCGGCCGACGTGGTGATGCCGATCAGCGCCATGCCGGACAGCACACCGAACGCGCCGGCGAGCGCAAACAGCACGACCTTGGTCTTGAGCAGCGACCAGCCGGCGCGCCGAAGGGCTGCCGCATTGCCGCCGGAGCCGCGCAGGATCACACCGTAGGAGGTACGCATCAGGCCGAAATGGACGATGAGCCCGATCAGCAGCGCGGCGATGATCGGGAAAGGAACGAAGGGCGGTTTGAACGACAGGATCGCCAGCAGCCAATCCGGCGCCTTTCCGCCTGGTTTGGGCAGCACGAGGATCGCCAGCCCCTGCCAGACGAAGCTCATGCCAAGCGTCACCACGATCGATGGCAGGTTGCGCAGATGGATCAGCGCGCCGAGCAGCGCATAGATGCCGATCGACCCGAGCAGGATGGCGACACCTATCAGCGGCGCGTCCTTCAGCCATGTCGCGGTGACGCAGCCGACGAACCCGACGAAGGTGCCGATCGACAGGTCGAGTTCGTTGCCGGCGATGACGAACATCTGCGCTATCGTTGCCAGCGCGATCGGGATCGCCAGGTTCAGCATCAGGCTGAAGCCGAAATAGCTGATCGCACGCGGGTTGAGCCAGGCGATGGCCAGCAGCACAAGCACCAGCGACAGCGCTGGCAGAAGCCCGCGCAACAGTCGGGCACGTGCCGCGCTCCCGCGCGCCGCGGATGGTTTGAGACCGGTTTCCACAGTTGCCGCCGTCATCTCAGGCCGCGTCGCCGAAGGAGGACTGGATGATCTTTTCTTCGCTCAGTTCGTCGCGCGTGAGATCGGCGACGATGTGGCCGTTCTTGAAGACATAGATGTGGTCGCAATTGTCGAGCTCTTCGGTTTCCGTTGTGTACCAAAGGAAGGTGCGGCCGCGCCGGGCTTCCTCGCGCACCAGATCGTAGACTTCGAGCTTGGTGCCGATATCGACGCCGCGCATCGGATCGTCCATCAGCACGATCCCGGCGTCGGAACCCAATGCGCGCGCAAAAAGTGCCTTCTGCTGGTTACCGCCTGAAAGCGAAAAGATGTTGTTGTTCATGTCTGGCGTGCGGATGCCGATCTTCTTCTGCCACGACGCGGCGAGCTCGGCCTCGCGTCGCGGCGAGATCAGCAGCCCGTTGCGCAGGCGGGCCAGCGAGCGGATGCCGATGTTCTGCGCGATCGACCATTGCGGGAAGATGCCGTCCGACTGGCGATCGCCGGCGACCAGCGCCACTGGCGCCGTTACCTCGACGCCGGCCCTGGCGCGTGATGCGGCATTGAAGATGGCCAGCAGCAGGTCGGTCTGGCCGTGGCCAGCCAGCCCGGCAAGGCCGATGATCTCGCCGGCGCGGGCGACGAGGTCAACGCCGTCCTTCTGCACGGCGGGACGCGCCCGAACCCGCAGCGGACCGGCCCCTGGCCTGGCCACTATTTCGGCCGCCATCTTCTGGCGGGCTTCCGCCCCGCCCATTACCGCCACCAGCCGGTCCCGGTCGAAGGCACCCGCGGCTTCCGACGCCACCACCTTGCCGTCGCGCATCACCACGATGCGGTCGGCATTTCTCAATACCTCGCCCAGCACGTGCGAGATGAGAATGCAGCTTTTGCCGCTGGCGACGAAGCGGCGCACGAAGGCCAGAAGTTGCCCGGCGGTATGGGCGTCGAGAGACGATGTCGGCTCGTCGAGGATGACGAGGTCGAGCCGGTCCTGCGTGACCGTGAAGGCGCGCGCCACCTCGACCATCTGGCGCCGGCCGATCGAAAGGTCGCCGACAATGTCGGATGCGGAGATGCCGTGGCCGGGAAAGATCTCGTCGAGCTTGCCGGCGATCAGCTCGGCCGCCCTGCCGCGCCAGCCAAAGCCGGTGAGTGAGGCGTGGTTGATGCGCGTGTTTTCGGCGACGTCGAGATTGGGGCACAGCGACAGTTCCTGGAATACGCAGCGTATGCCGAGCTGCTGTGCCCTCGACACCGAGTAGTTCTCCTCGATGCCGCCATGCACCGCGATCCTGCCGCTGTCGGGCGTCGAGGTGCCGGCCACCATGTGCATCAAGGTCGACTTGCCGGCGCCGTTGTGGCCGACAAGGCCGACGCACTCGCCAAGGCCGACATGGAAATCCACCCCGCTGAGCGCCCTGACAGCGCCGAAATGCTTTTCGGCACCGTCAAGTCTTACGATGTCAATATTGGCGGCGCCGAAATGTTTTTCGGCGCCGTTCAGCCTGATGATGTCAGCGTTGCCTTCAGCCATGCTCAACGATACCCGCTCGGCGATATGGACGGCAACGCTGCCGCGATTTCACTTGATGTTGGCCTTGATGGCAGCGATGGCGTCTTCCTGGCTGTATTCGTGGGTGGCGACGCCGCCCTCCTTGATCTTCGGCAGGGCTGCCTCGAAATCGTCCTGGGTGAAGGCCAGATACGGCACCAGAAGGTCATGCGGAATGTCCTTGCGGCCGTCGAGCACCTGTTGTGCCACCCAGAAGGCGAGCGACGACACGCCGGGCGCGATGGATGCCGACCAGGTTTTGTAGCCGTCCTTGTCCTTCTGCTCCTTCCACCACTTCAGCTCGTCCTGCCTGTTGCCCATGATGATGGTCGGGCGCGGCTTGCCGGCTGCGGCGAAGGCCTGTGCGGCGCCATAGCCGTCGCCGCCCTGGTCGACGATGCCGACGACGTCGGGCAGCGACGGCAGGACGGTCGCCACCGCCTTCTGGGCAGTGGTCTGGTCCCAGTCGCCGGTGACCGAACCGACGATCTTGAATTCGGGATGGGCGGCGACCCCTTCGAGGATGCCGGCGTGGATGGCATCGTCGATCGAAGTGCCGGCAAGGCCACGGATTTCAAGCAGGTTGCCGCCCTTCGGCTGGAACTTGGCCATGTGCTCGACTTCCTGCTTGCCCATGTCCTTGAAGTCGACGACGACGCGGTAGGCGCAGGGTTCGGTGACGATGCCATCGAAGGAGACGACCACGATGCCGGCATCGCAGGCCTGCTTGATGGCGCCGTTGAGCGCGTCCGGCGAGGCGGCGTTGATGACGATGGCGTCATAGCCTTGCAGGATCAGGTTCTGCACCTGCGCTGCCTGCGTCGGCACTTCCTTGTCGGCGGTGGTGAACACATCGGCGGCGGCGACGATCTTGTCGTCCACCGCCTTCTTGGTGACGATGCCATAGCTGTCGAGCATCGCCTGCCGCCACGAATTGCCGGCATAGTTGTTGGAGAATGCGATTTTCTTGCCGCTGGTATCGGCCAAAGCCGTACCGGCTGCGAGCACCGCTGCGAGGGTGCCCAAGACGAACAGTTTCTTCATGTCATACTCCTCCCAAGAGTTGTTGGTCGTGGCTGATTTCGATGAGGTCGTGGCTGCGTTCCTGTTTTTTATCTATTGTCAGACAAATGTAGTTGGGCGCGCTTGTCAACTGCGATCGGTAGCTGTCTGGCGATCAACTTGCGGTGCGGCGGTTGAAAAGGCTTCGGCGGATGGCTAGTCCTGCGTGCATGAGGGTGAAACCATGACGCCGACCGTCCCCCCGGGCGCACCGGGAATCCCGGCGCGCTGGACGTCCAGCGCCAAGAGCGGTGTCGGGTCGGCGCTTTCCCGGGACAGCCAAGTGTGGTTCACCATCAGCCACGGCATCCTGAACGAGATCTACTATCCGCGCCTCGACAGCGCCTGCACGCGCGACCTTGGCCTGATCGTCACTCGCCCCGGCAACTATTTCTGTGAAGAAAAGCGCGACGCCACGCATGCCATCGAACCGTTCGAGGCCGGCGTTCCCGCCTACAGGCTGGTCAACACGGCTGACGACGGCGCCTGCCGGATCGAGAAGCGCATCCTTGCCGATCCGGCCCGCCCGGCCTTGCTGCAGGAGATCACCTTCACCCCGCTCATGGGCGCTGTCGCCGACTACCGGGTCTACGCGCTCTTGGCGCCGCATCTGGTCAATGCCGGCATGGGCAACACCGCCTGGGTCGGCGACCATGAGGGAAAGCCCGTGCTGTTCGCCACGGGACGTGGCACCAGCCTGGCGCTGGCCTCGTCGCTGTCGTGGCGAGACTGTTCGGCCGGCTATGTCGGCTTCTCCGATGGCTGGCAGCAGCTTCACAACACCGGCGCACTCGATCCGGCTTGCCAGCGCGCCGAGGACGGCAATGTCGCGCTGACCGGCGAGATCGGTTTTACCGCTGCCAGGACAAAGGCCGTGCTGGCCTTGGGATTTGGCGCAACACCCGAAGAGGCCGCCGAAAATGCCTTCGGCAGCCTGAAGCGGGGCTTTGAGCCCGCGGCGAAATCCTGCGTCAAGACGTGGCGTAAATGGCAGGCGGGACTGCTGCCGCTGGACCGGCATGGCGAGGTCAACAGCTATCGCGTCTCCACAGCTGTCTTGGCAACGCACCGCTCGATCGCCATTCCGGGTGCGGCGGTCGCCAGCCTGTCCATCCCCTGGGGCTTCAACAAGGGCGATGACGATCTTGGCGGCTACCATCTGGTCTGGCCGCGCGATCTGGTCGAAACGGCGGGCGGCTTCCTTGCCGCCGGCGACGCCGCTTCGGCGTTGCAGATCCTCGGCTATCTCCGCTCCATCCAGCAGCCCGACGGCCACTGGCCGCAAAATGCCTGGCTCGACGGGTCGGCCTATTGGCCCGGCATCCAGATGGATGAATGCGCCTTTCCGCTGCTGCTCGCCGACGCCTTGCATCGCGCCGGCCATTTGCCGCGCGCCAGGCTGAAAACCTTCCTGCCGATGATCGAAAGCGCCGCCGCTTACGTCGTGCGCAACGGACCGGTCACTGGCGAGGATCGCTGGGAAGAGGACGCCGGCTACAGCCCGTTCACACTGGCCGTCGAGATCGCCGCCCTGCTTGCCGGCGCCGACCTGGTCGACGCCTGCGGCGAGAAGGCGGCCGCCGCCTATCTGCGCGGGACCGCCGATGGCTGGAACGACCAGGTCGAGCGCTGGACCTATGTCACCGCCACGGGCATCTGCAAGGCGGTCGGCGTCGAAGGCTACTACGTCCGCATCGCACCGCCCGACAGCGCCGATGCCGGTTCGCCGAAGGACGGCTATGTGCCAATCAAGAACCGGCCGCCAGGCGACACCGACAGGCCCGCCCAGGAAATCGTCAGCCCGGACGCGCTGGCGTTGGTGCGCTTTGGCCTGAGGGCCGCCGACGATCCCCGCATCGTCGATACGGTCAAGGTCATCGACGCGCGATTGCGCTGCGAGCTGCCGCAAGGGCCGCTCTGGTACCGCTACACCAGCGACGGCTATGGCGAGCACGAAGATGGCGCGCCCTTCGACGGCACCGGACAGGGCCGCCCCTGGCCGCTTCTGGCCGGCGAACGCGCCCATTACGAGCTGGCGGCAGGGCGCAAGGACAAAGCGGCCGAGCTGCTGGCGGCAATGGAACGATCGGCCGGGCCAGGCGGCCTGTTGCCGGAGCAGGTCTGGGACGGCACCGACCTGCCCGAGCGCGAATTGCTGCGTGGTGGCCCCTCGGGCAGCGCCATGCCCCTGGTCTGGGCGCATTCCGAGCACATCAAGCTTCTGCGCTCGCTACGCGACGGGGCGGTCTTCGACATGCCGCCGCAAGGCGTGAAGCGCTACATCGAGGACGAGACCGTATCGCCGTTCCGGACCTGGCGCTTCAACAACAAGATCCGCGCGCTGTCCGCCGGCAAGACGCTGCGCGTCGAATTGCTGGCAGCCGCGACCGTCCGCTGGAGCACCGACAATTGGGCAACCGCCCGTGACAGCCAGACAGCGGAAAATGCTTTCGGCATCCATCTTGTCGATCTGCCCACGGCAAGCCTACCCAACGGCAGCATGCTGATCTTCACTTTTTTCTGGCCCGGGACCGGCGATTGGGAGAATGTCGATTTCTCCGTCATGTCAGGCGCTCAGGGCAGCCAATAGACCCTTCCTCGATAAATCCAGCAAATCCTCCAAGAAACAGGGACGAAGACCATGCAGATCGGAATGATGGGACTGGGCCGGATGGGCGCCAACATGGTCCGGCGCCTGATGCGCGACGGCCATGAATGCATCGTCTACGACATCAACCCGGCCAGCGTCGCCGCCCTGGTGGCCGACGGCGCCTTGGGAGCGGCATCCCTGACGGAATTCGTCGGCAAACTCGCCAAGCCGCGCTGTGTGTGGCTGATGCTGCCGGCAGCGATCACCGGCAAGATCATCGATCAGGTCGCGGCCCTGATGGAGCCCGGAGACATCGTCATCGACGGCGGCAATTCCTACTATCACGACGCCGTCGACCAGGCCGCGAAACTCGCCCCCAAGGGTATCCATCTCGTCGATGTCGGCACCAGCGGCGGCGTCTGGGGCCTGGATCGCGGCTACTGTCTGATGATCGGCGGTCCCGACGTGGCGGTGCAGCACCTCGATTCGGTCTTTGCCACGCTGGCGCCGGGCGCCGATGCCGGTTCCAATCCGCCCAAGGATGCCGGCACCGCGCCCTTCGGGTACCTGCATTGCGGGCCGAGCGGAGCCGGCCACTTCGTCAAGATGGTGCACAACGGCATCGAATATGGCGTCATGGCCGCCTATGCCGAAGGCATGAACATCCTGAAATCGGCCAACGCCGGCAAAAGGCAACGCACCGCGGACGCCGAGACCAGCCCGCTGGAAAACCCGCAATACTACCAGTTCGACATCGACCTTCCCCAAGTGGCCGAGGTCTGGCGGCATGGCAGCGTCATCGGCTCCTGGCTGCTCGACCTCACCGCCGGCGCGCTGAAGAGCGACCCGGCGCTGGCGCAGTTCGGCGGCCGGGTTTCGGATTCCGGCGAAGGCCGCTGGACACTGAAGGCGGCGATCGACACCGGCGTGCCGGCGCCGGTTCTGTCCTCGGCCCTGTTCGACCGCTTCTCCTCGCAGGGCGAATCCGAATTCGCCGACAAGCTGTTGTCGGCCATGCGCTACGCGTTCGGCGGCCACGTCGAAAAGCCGAAGGCAGGCAAGTGACGCCAAAGCGGGAGACGCACGCATGAGTCAGGAACGATCCGATACGCTGGTGCTCTTCGGGGCGACCGGCGACCTCGCCCACAAGAAGATATTTCCAGCCCTTTACCAGATGGTCGCCAAGGGTACGCTCACCGAGCCGGTGATTGGCGTTGCCTTCGACGCCTGGGACCTGAAGCAGTTGCAGGACCGCGCCCGCGACGGCATCGTCAACACGCTGGGCAAGGTCGACGAGAGGGTGTTCGCCAAGCTGGCGTCGCTGCTGCGCTATGTCAGCGGCGATTATCGGGATCCGGCGACGTTCGAGAAGCTGAAGACGGCGCTCGGCAGCGCCCAGCGGCCGCTGCACTACATGGCCGTTCCGCCGACGATGTTCGAGACTGTCGTGCAAGGGCTTGAACAATCCGGCACCGCGCATGGCGCCCGACTGATGGTGGAAAAGCCGTTCGGCCACGATCTGCAGTCGGCGCGCTGGCTGAACCGGGTGCTCCACCTTGTGTTCGACGAACAGTCGATCTTCCGCATCGACCACTATCTCGGCAAGGAAGCGATCCAGAACCTGCTCTATTTTCGCTTCGCCAATTCCCTGCTCGAGCCGATCTGGAACCGAAATTTCGTCGAGAGCGTGCAGATCACCATGGCCGAGGATTTCGGCATCGAGGGGCGGGGCCGCTTCTATGACGATGTCGGTGCCATCCGCGACGTGATCGAGAACCATCTGCTCAACATCCTGCTGCTGCTGGCCATGGAGCCGCCGGTCGGCCGCTCCGCCGACGACCTCATCGACGAGAAAGTGCAGGTGCTGAGGGCGATCCGGACCTTGACCCGGGACGATGTCGTGCGCGGCCAGTTCAAGGGTTATCTTGCCGAGCCCGGCGTCAAGCCGAACTCGCCGGTCGAGACCTTCGCGGCGGTGCGCTTCTTCGTCGACACCTGGCGCTGGCAGGACGTGCCGTTCTTCATCCGCGCCGGCAAGAACATGCCGGTGCACGTCACCGAGGTGGTGGTGCGGCTGAAGCGGCCGCCGCTCGACGTTTTCGATCCGATCAAGCCCGCCGACCAGAATTACGTGCGCTTCCGCATCGACCCGCAGGTGATGATCGCCATAGGCGCCCAGCGCAAGGCTTCCGGCGACGACATGATCGGCGAGCAGGTCGAGTTGACGGCGCTCGACGACAGCAAGGGCGACATGCCTCCCTACGAACGGCTCATCGGCGACGCCATGAACGGCAACGGCCAGCTCTTCACCCGCCAGGACGCGGCCGAGCTTGCCTGGCGCATCGTCGGTCCGGTGCTGGGCGACACCACGCCGCCGCATCTTTACGAGCCGAAGACCTGGGGGCCGGCGGACGCCATGGCCGGCTTCGGGCCGCCCAATGGCTGGATCGACCCGGTGGCGTGAGTGGAGCGGACACGGATGGACAAGGCGGTGAAGCAACCAGCATCGGGCACGGACAAGGTCGTGCTGGCGATCGACATCGGCGGCTCGCATGTCAAGATCCTGACCAGCGTCGGTAGTGCGGAGCGCCGGGCCGATTCCGGCCCGGGCCTGACGCCACGGCAGATGATCGAAACGGTGAGAAAGCTGGCCGAGGGCCTGTCCTATGACGTGGTATCGATGGGCTATCCCGGTCCGGTCCGCCACGACAAGCCGACGCGTGATCCCATGAATCTCGGCAAGGGCTGGACCGGCTTCGACTTCGCCGCGCAGTTCGGCAAGCCGGTCAAGGTGGTCAACGACGCGCTGATGCAGGCCATCGGCAGCTATGAGGGCGGCCGGATGCTGTTTCTCGGTCTCGGGACAGGCCTTGGTGCGGCGATGATCCTCGACAACGTCGCCCAGCCGATGGAACTCGCTCATCTTCCCTACAGGAAAGGCGGCAGTTTCGAGGACTATATCGGCGAGCGCAGCCTGCAAAAGCGCGGCAAGAAGAAGTGGCGCGGCTACGTCTTCGATATCGTCGACCGGCTCCGCGCCGCCATGCAGCCCGACTATATCGTCATCGGTGGCGGCAATGTCGACAAGCTCGACCAACTGCCCGCCAACAGCAGGCGCGGCGACAACACACGGGCCTTCGAAGGCGGCTTTCGTCTATGGCGAGACAAGGCCTTGATCGTCTGATATTATTACAGTTTAGTATAGTCATTCAAAATAACGTGTGATGCCGCGCTAAATCATTGCCTTGGGCAGATTTGCCGACTAGGAATTCCGCCGTACTGCCGGCGTGCTCCCACGGATACACCAAAGACGATTCGGCATTTTTGATTTTGTGCCTCGTCCTTTCGAAACCGATCCCGATTTTCGAGGCCGTGCGCCATAGACGGAGGAAAGATTGAACGACGATAGCAACGACGCTCGCAAGGACATCGACCTTCTCGAGCTCACCGCCCATATCGTGTCCGCTTACGTCGAGAAGAATCGCCTGCCCGCCTCCGGCCTGGCCGACCTCATCGCCAGCGTCGCCACCTCGATCGGCGGGCTCGGCAAGCCGGCCGTTCCGGTGGCCGCGCCGCTGGTTCCAGCGGTCAATCCCAAGAAGTCGGTGACGCCGGATTTCATCATCTGCCTTGAAGACGGCAAGAAGTTCAAATCGTTGAAGCGTCATCTGGGCGTTCATTTCGGCCTGACGCCGGATGCCTATCGCGCCAAATGGGGCCTGCCGGCGGACTATCCGATGGTCGCTCCCAACTACGCGGCCTCGCGCTCGCAATTGGCGAAGTCGATCGGCCTCGGTCGCAAGGCAGCCGCGCCGGCACCCGCCAAGGCCAAGGGCCGGAAGGCCAAGGTTTCGGCCTGAGCAATTCAGCGCTGAGCCGATATTTAGGAAGACCGGAACAGAAGCCTGCCGGCGAAACCGCCTTGGCAGGCTTCCTGTTTTTGTGGCTTGGATAGACCAGACAAGATGATCTGGGGGAAGCCATGAACTACACCAGGATGGTGATCGAGAAGGAAGCGCCGGAGGAGTACGGCTATGACCGTATCCGCTACAATCTCTCCGAAAGCTCGATCGCCGACCAGAAGCTCTCCGACATCGGCCTGTCGCTGCCTGACCTGACGCTCTTTTATGGCGAGCATCGCGGCGACAAGGAATTGCGTGCGCTGATCGCGGCGCAAGATGCCGGCATTTCGCCCGATGACGTGCTGGTCACCGCCGGGGCCGCCGGGGCGCTCTTCATCATCTCGACTTCGCTTTTGTCGGCGAGCGACCACCTCGTCGTCATCAGGCCCAACTATGCCACCAACATCGAAACCCCACGGGCGATCGGCTGCGCCATCAGCTTTGTCGATCTGGCCTTCGAGGACGGCTTTGCCATCGATGTCGAGGCCATCAAGGCGGCGATACGGCCGGACACCAGGCTGATCAGCGTCACCTGCCCGCACAACCCGACCGGCACGATGATGTCGCGCGCCGATCTCGATGCGCTGGTGGCGCTCGCCGACGCCAGCGCCTGCCATCTGCTGGTCGACGAGACTTATCGCGATTTGTCCTATGGCACGAGGCTGCCTTCGGCGGCCTCGCTCAGCCCGCGCGCCATCAGCGTCTCGTCGCTGTCGAAGGCCTTCGGCATTCGCGGCATCCGCATCGGCTGGCTGGTCACCAGGGATGCGGCACTTCAGGAGACGTTCCTCGCCGCCAAGGAGCAGATCGGCATCTGCGGCAGCGTCATCGACGAAGCCATTGCGCGTGGCATGCTGGAGCGGCGCGATACCTTCCTGGCGACGCTGCTGCCCGAAATGGCGAAGCGGCGCGACATCGTCCAGGTCTGGACCGACCGCGAACCGCTGGTCGACTGGGTGCGGCCAGAGGGCGGCGTCGTCGGCTTCCCGCGCCTCAATGTCGAGCCCGACTTCGACCTCGACCGATTCTATGCGAAGCTGCTGGAAAGCCACGGCACCTATGTCGGATCAGGCCATTGGTTCGAGATGCCGAAGCGCTTCTTCCGCGTCGGCTTCGGCTGGCCCGCGGAGGCGGAGCTGCGAGGCGGGCTCGATGCCATTTCGGCTGCCTTGCGTGGATGAACATGACGTGCGATCCGCCGGACAGGCCGGAAAATCCTTGATCCGGGATTGATTTTAACGCACATCCCGCTGCGAACTTTGCTAAAAGTTCCATTGGTCGGACCAGCGCCCGTCGTGCAAGTGCCCCGCCGGCATCGCATCGGCGCGAAAATCTGTTCCGATTTTCGGAAAAGCACGATGCGGGAACCAACAGTGCTGGAGCGTACTTTGTGCGTTCGATTGGATGCACGTCGCTCCAGTGCCATCGCAATGGGGCTCTATTCATGACTGCCGCACAAACTTCGCCGGACCAGCGCTACGCCGCGTTTCGGCACCGTCCGTTCCTCAGCTACTGGACGGCACGCTTCCTCACCACCTTCGCGACCATGATCGTGTCGGTCGCCGTTGGCTGGCAGATTTATGACCTGACGCGCGATCCATTCGACCTCGGCATCGTCGGCATTGTCCAGTTCCTGCCGTCACTGCTTTTGGTGCTGGTCACCGGCGTCGTTGCCGACCGCTTCGGCCGTCGGCTGATCATGACGCTGTCGACGCTGATCGAGGCTGGCTGCGCATTGGCTCTGCTGTTCCTGACGCTGAACGTCCTTACCAGCCCGTTGCCGATCTTCGCCGTGCTCGTCGTGTTCGGAATTGCCCGCGCCTTCTACGGGCCGGCATCGTCGTCGCTGTTCGCCAATCTCGTGCCGCAGGAGGATTTCGCCAACGCGATCGCCTGGAATTCGTCCGCCTGGCAGACGGCGACCATCATCGGTCCGGTTGCCGGCGGCCTGCTCTATGGCGTCTCGGCCGAAGTGGCTTATGCCACAGCGGCGATCCTGATGCTCGCTGCGGCGTTGCTCATCTTCACCATCCCGAAGCCCGCCCAGCAGACGTCGACCGACAAGCCCACCATGCAGACATTGTTTGCCGGCTTCCGTTATATATGGGGCGAGAAGATCGTGCTCGGCGCCATCTCGCTCGACCTTTTTGCCGTGCTTCTGTCCGGCGCCTCGGCGCTGCTGCCGGTCTATGCCCGCGACATTCTGGAACTTGGCCCCTGGGGGCTCGGCTTGCTGCGTTCCGCGCCAGGCATTGGGGCCATTTGCGTCGCGGTGTGGCTGGCCGGGCACCCGATCCGCAACCATGCCGGCAAGATCATGCTCGGCTTCGTGGCGGCGTTCGGCGCCTTCACCGTGCTGTTTGGTCTGTCGACCCTCACATCGCTGTCGATCGTGGCGCTTGCCTTCCTCGGCGCCACCGACATGTTCAGCGTCTACATCCGGGAGACGCTGATCCAGCTATGGACCCCGGACGCGGTGCGCGGGCGCGTCAACGCCGTCAACCAGGTTTTCGTCGGCGCTTCCAACGAGCTCGGCGAATTCCGCGCCGGCACCATGGCGGCGCTGATCGGCACCGTTCCGGCAGTCGTGATCGGCGGCGTCGGCGCCATCGCGGTAGCCGGCCTGTGGGCTTACCTGTTCCCTCAGCTGCGCAAGGTTCGTCACCTCAACGGCCGCAACTGACGCGCAACGCCGTAATCCTACGGCACCGCCGGCCTGCCGAAGACCATGCGCAGGAACTCATCCAGCCAGCGCTTCAAATGCATGTCCCAGATCAGCCGGCCGCCGAGATGATCGCGGCCGGGCTGCGCGCCTGGCAGCTCGAAGCGGTGCGCGCCGCGCACCACCCAGCCCTGCATCATCACCCTTGTGAGTTCGCCGTGGAACTGGATGCCCCAGGCATTGTCGCCGTAGCGGAAGGCCTGGTTGGGATAGGTTTCCGCCGTCGCCAGCAAGGTCGCGTCCCTGGGCAGCGAAAAACCTTCGCGATGGAACTGGTAGACCATTTCGGGCCAGTGCATCAGCTTCTTGCCAGCCTCGGTGGCCGTGAGCGGATACCAGCCGATCTCGACCAGCCCTTCGCCGTGACCCTCGACCTTGCCGCCGAGATGATTGACCAGCATCTGCGCGCCAAGGCAGATGCCCAGCAGCGGCCGGTTTTCCCGGAGCGGAACTTCGAGCCAACTGGTTTCGCGGCGGACGAACTCGTCCTCGTCATTGGCGCTCATCGGCCCGCCGAACACCACGGTGCCGGCATGATGGTCCAGTGTTTCCGGCAGAACATCGCCCAGCGGCGGGCGGCGGATGTCGAGGTCAAAGCCCTCTTCGAGCAGCATATGGCCGACGCGTCCGGGGCTCGAATTCTCCTGATGCAGCACGATCAGGATTTTTGGATTCGACCTCGTTGTGCGCGGCATCGGCAGGCGAATTCCCGTCTATTCGTCGCTCGATGTCCCACGGGCGCCCGGCGCCTGCGCCGCCGCCTTGCGGCGCGTCTCGATCCGGTCGTGGCGCTCGACGCCGATCAGCTCGGCGACGCGCCAGACCGTATTGTCCTCGAGCTCGTGCAGTTCGCCATCGGCATAGACGATCTCCCACATCAGGCCGATGAACGCCTTGCGTCCCTCGGCGTCGAGATGCCGCTTGAGCACGCTGGTGAAGGCATAGAGGTCGATTGCCTCATTGTCGGCGCGTTCGCCGGCGGCGGCGAGCGCTTCGAGTTCGGCGCCGCTGATCGAATAGGTCTGCGCCAGCACCGCCTTGAAGCGCTCCCATTCGACATCCTGGCGCACGCCGTCGGCATTCATCACATGATAGAGCAGTGCCGATGCGGCGACGCGCGGATCATCCGCGCTCGGGCGGATCCCGGCGCCGGTCGGCAATTCCCTGAGAAACGACAGCACGCGCTCGAACATCAATCCATTCCCAAACGGCCAGACGACTGGCCCAGATCAAAACAGCCGGAAGCGGCGCGGTGACTTTCCCGCCTCGTCGTCCGGATCGACGCCCGGATCGTCCGGCAACCGCGTCAGCTCTTCCGCCGGCTCGACGGCCTCGGCACCGGCCGGCACCGCCGCGAACGCCGCGGCGGTGACAGGGGTGACATGGTCGTCGCGGCTTTCGGTTTCCTTGCTTGTCGCCTCGTTGGCCTGGGCGACATGATCGATGACGTCGATCGGCTTTTCCGGCACCGGTTTGGCTGGCGCCTCGATTGCCGCGACCGCTCCATCCGGCGCGTCGTCGTGGCTGTCGATCAGCTGGCCGAGGCGCTCCATCGGGGCGCGCCACTCGAAGGCGTCGAGCCGGCCGGTGATGGGCGATACCGGCGCCCAACGTTCCGAAACCACGCCATCCGCCACCCAGGCCGGGTCGCGCGGCGCCCGCACTGCCTTGGAGAGCAGCTGCCTGACCTTGCCCTGGTCACCGGTCTCGGCTTCCTCGATATCGGCGAGGAGCAGATACGCGCCCTCGCGCCGGTCCATCCGGATCGCGGCCTCGGCCTCGCGGCGGGCGGTGGCGAAATCCTGCGCATCGAGTGCCGCGCGCGCCACAGTCATCGACGATTCGGCGTGGTTCCTCTTCATCTCCTGCAGTTTCTTGGCCCGGTTGAGCCGGTCGAGCACGGCGTCACCCGGCCGCGCATGGGTGTAGAGCTCGGCGATCTCGGGATGCGGCTCGGTCCGCCAGGCCGTTTCCAGGATCTTCGATCCCTTGCGCACGTCGTTCTGCTTGAACAGCGCGGCGGCGGCGGCGACGGCGGCAGGCGCGAAATCCGGCCGCAGTCTGTTGGCCTCGATTGCCGCTGTCCTGGCGGCGGCGGGATCGCTGTCGGCAAGCGATTGCGCCTTGGCGGTCAACAGCACGGCGCGGCGGCGGCTGGCCGCGTCGCGTTCGATCTGCCGCGTCGACTTCTGCGCCTCGACCAGCTTCAGGGCGCCGTCCCAGTCGCCGCGCGCGGTCAGCTCCTCCAGCGTCGATTCGGCCGCCCAGGCCAGTTGCGGCGCCATCACCGCGGCACGGCCGGCATAGTGCCGGGCGGCGTTGCGGTCGCCCAGGCGTTCAGCTTCCAGATAAAGCCCACGCAGGCCGAGCAGCCGCATTTCGGGATCGTCGAGCATGCTCTCGAATTTCTGCCGCGCGCCTTCATGGTCGCCTTCGAGCAGCGACGCCTGTGCCTCGAGCAGATGGATCAACGGTTCCTGGTCGGAGCGGATCAGCTTGGCCGCTTCCTTGGTCTTCTTGCGGGCCAGCGCGCCGTCGCCGGCGCCGGCGGCGATCATGCCGGTCGACAGCGCCTGATAGCCACGGTCGCGGCGGCGCACGCGGAAATAGCGCGAGATGGTGTAAGGGCTGTTCCACAGCGACCTGATCAGCCACCACAGGATCATCACCGCGGCGACGACAGCGACGACGGCCACCGCCGCCACCATCAGGCTGACCTGGTACTGATAGCCGTTGAAGGTGACGACCATGTCGCCCGGCCGGTCGGCAAGCCAGGCGAAGCCCAGCCCAAGCGCGAAAACGACGATGAGGAAGGCGAGCAGGCGGATCATCGTGTTGCCCTCATGCCTTCATCGCGCCGGAGATCAGCGTGTCGACCTGGGTTTCGACCTCGATGCGCGCCTTCAGTTTGCCGGCAAAGTCGGCGCCGGCGGCCTTCGCGGCTTCCGGCAGTGCGTCGTATTCGCTGAGCGCCTTGGCATAGTCGCCCTGCTTGACCGCCACTTCCATGCGCGCCACGGTTTCCGGCGCGCCGGGACCTTGGACGGCGCCGATCGGCCGGACCTTGACCAGCGATTCGGCGCTCGACATCAGGCTCTGCAAAAAGCCGGCGTTCTGGTCGACAGGCGTCGCGGCGGCGACCATGGCATTGGCGGCGGCGTCCATCTGCGAGGCGATCTCGGTGCGGGTCGGAACCCCCTTTTCGGCATAGGGCCGCAAGGTCGCCAGTTGCGACGCATTGGGCGAAATCGCGGCCAGCGTATCGAGTTCGGTCGCGAACGGCGCGCCACGGTCGAGCGCTGCCTTCAGCGCCGAGGCGGCGATGGCGAGCGCGATCTTCGGCTGTCCCGCCTGCGCCTCGACCTTGCCGGAAAGCTGCGACACCGACTGCTCCAGCGCGGCGAGCCGGCCTTCCTGCGCCTTCGCCGCCTCGTCGGTCGACTTCACCAGCGCATCGAGACCCGCCAGCTTTTCGTTGAGCGGGCCGAGATCGACCGGCGCCGCATTGCCGGCCTTGCCTAGGGCGGCGACCGCCGTTTCGATCTGCTTGACCTTGTCGCCGAGTGCGGCAAGCCCGGCGCTGTCACCCGAGCCGCCCTGTGCGACCGTCGATTTCAACGTCGCGACATCCTTCTTGACCTGATCGAGTGCGGCCGACAGGCCGTCAACCTTGGCCGAGGCGTCGCCACCGCCCGCTTCCTTCATGCCGGCGATTTCAGACTTCAGCGAGGCGATCTGGCCGTTGACTCCGTCGCGTGAAACACCGGCGCCTGAACCCGGCGCGCCGAGCAGGCCGGCGAACTGCAGGCCGCCGGCGCCGACCAGTGCGATGACACCCCCGATGATGCCGGCAGCGATGCCGTTGACGCCGCCACGCTTCGGCTGTGCCGCCATCGATTCGCTCCTTGCCTCGGTTTTTCCGGCAGCCGCGTTGGTCTCGCCGGCCTTCGTGCTTGCGTCCTCAAAGCTGTAGTCGAAGGGCTTGGCGGGCGGCGCCTCCGAACCGGGGTAAGGCATCTCCGGTTCCGCGGCCTTGGTCGCCGCATTCGCCGGCGCATCTGCTCCAGCCTGCCCCGTGGCGTCGGCATGCTCCCAAGGTTCGAGATCGGTCTGGTCAGCATGCACCGGCTCTTCCGGAGCTTCCGGCTGCGAGGCGTTCGCGGCTTCCTCGGCCTTCGCCTCGTCGGTCTGGGCCGCGTCCTTGGCGGCATCCTCGTCGACGATGCGGGACACGGCGCCGGGCTCGAGATCGATGGTCACCGGCTCGCGGCGGCTTTTCGAGTGTCGCATCTTCGGCGTCTTGACCATGCCTGGGCTCCGCAAAATTCGCTTCGTCTCAACGCCTGGTGGCGCGTGATGGTTCAGAAGGGTCTAGCACATCACCAAGCGGTGAAAAGGGGCGGTGTGATGACGCGGGTCACGGCCGCTCCGGCAAAAGCGCCAGCATTGCCTCCTCGTCGGGTCGTGCGGCAATGCGAATTGACTTGCCGGCGCTGTCGGCGAAGGCAGCGGCGATGCGCGCGGAAAGCGCGAAAACCCTTGTTTTTTCAAAGAGCCCTTTCAATGCGGATCTTGCGGCCAGCACCTGCAACGCGACAGCCGCCTTGGCCGAATAAAGCAGCACCGCGTCGACCGGCTCGCCGGACAGCCGCGCCAGAATGGTCGCGTCCGAATACGGCACCGGGAACGTGTCGTACGTTTCGACCGCGCGAACCCGCACTCCAGCCGCCTCCAGCCGCTGTTCGAACATTGGAAACCGCACGCGTCCGCAGAGATAGACGACGGTTTTGCCGGGAAATGCCGCCACAATGCCGTCGGCAAGCGACTCGGCATCGCCGGAACCCTCAAAGACCGACAGGAGCCCCGCCTTGCGTGCGGCTTCCGCCGTCCTCGTTCCGACGGCATGGCACGGCAGAGCGGCAAGCGCAGCCATCATCTCCTTTGGGGCATGGCGCACGGCATTGGCGCTGGTCACGGCAACGGCGACAGCGTCATCTGCAACCAGCCGGGCATCGCCAGGCAAAGCCACCGTTTCGGTCAGGGGCAGGAGAACCGGCTGAAAACCTTTATCCTGAAGCCGCCGCGCCGTGCGCGATGCGCCCGGTTCCGGTCTGGTCACCAGGACGCGAAGCATTTTCAGAGCCAGCCGTCGAAGAACTTTTCGCCGGCCTTGGCCCGCACCGTCCGCGCCGCCTCTTCGCCGATGCGGACGGCATCCTGCGCTGCCCCCTGCAGCTCGACCGCGTGCGACTGGGTACCGTCGGGCGAAATGATCAGACCGGAAAAGGAGAGTTTTCCGGCCGTGATAGCCGCGTAGCCGGCGATCGGCGTGCGGCAGGAGCCGTCGAGCGCCGCCAGGAAAGAGCGTTCGCAGGCCAGCGCCTGACCGGTCGGCACGTCATGGATGGCCAGCAGCATCTTCTCGACCTCGCGGTCGCCGATGCGCGTCTCGACGCCGATCGCGCCCTGGCCGGGCGCCGGCGGAAAGATGTCGAGCGGCATCAGGTCGGTGATCACATGGTCGAGGCCGAGCCGCTTCAGCCCGGCATAGGCAAGGATGGTGCCTGCGGCGACGCCTTCATCGAGCTTGCGCAGCCGCGTCTGCACATTGCCGCGGAACATCACCACGTCTAAATCCGGCCGCATGCGGCGGATCAGCGCCTGCCGCCTGAGCGACGACGAGCCGACCGTCGCGCCGCGCGGCAGCTCTGCGATACTCCTCGCCGCCTTGCCGACAAAGGCGTCGCGCGCATCCTCGCGCGGCAGGAAGGCGGAGAGTTCCAGACCTTCGGGCAGTTGCGTCGGCATGTCCTTCGACGAATGCACGGCGATGTCGATCACGCCGGCGAGCAGCGCCTCCTCGATCTCCTTGGTGAACAGGCCCTTGCCGCCGGCTTCCGACAGTGGCCGGTCCTGGATGCGGTCGCCGCTGGTCGAGATGACGACGACCTCGAAGGCTTCCGCCGGCAGGCCATGCGCTGCCATCAGCCGCGCCTGTGTCTCATGCGCCTGCGCCAGGGCCAGCGGGCTGCCGCGTGTTCCGATTTTCAAGATTGTTTGCATGGCGCGCGGTCCGTGATAACCCCCGGCTGGCTTTGCGTTTCCGGGCACTCTCCTAACGAGGAACGCCCGGACATACAATCTCTGGAGACAGCGACGAATTGATCCGCGTTCTGGGCATTGAGACGAGTTGCGACGAGACCGCCGCCAGCGTCGTGGCGCTGGAAGGCGACGCCGCGCCGAAAATCCTCTCCAACGTGGTGCTCAGCCAGATCGAGGAACATGCCGCCTTTGGCGGTGTCGTGCCCGAGATCGCCGCCCGCGCCCATGTCGAGGCGCTGGACGGCATCATCGAGGCAGCCCTTGCCGATTCGGCCACGGCGCTTGCCGATATCGATGCGGTCGCCGCCACCGCTGGCCCCGGCCTGGTCGGCGGCCTCATCGTCGGGCTGATGACGGCCAAGGCGATCGCCGCAGCGGCAGGCAAGCCGCTGATCGCCGTCAATCACCTCGAAGGCCATGCCTTGACGGCCCGGCTGACCGACGGGCTCGAGTTTCCCTACCTGCTGCTGCTGGTCTCCGGCGGCCACACGCAGATCCTGGCCGTGCGCGGTGTCGGCGACTACCAGCGCTGGGCCACCACCATCGACGATGCGCTCGGCGAAGCCTTCGACAAGACGGCCAAGATGCTCGGCCTGCCCTATCCCGGTGGGCCGAATGTCGAGAAGGCGGCGGTATCGGGCGACGCGACACGCTTTGCCTTCCCCCGTCCGATGAAGGGCTCGGCGCAGCCCGACTTTTCCTTCTCCGGGCTGAAAACCGCCGTGCGCCAGGCCGCGACGGCGATCGAGCCGCTCAGCGACCAGGATGTCGCCGACATCTGCGCCTCGTTCCAGGCGGCGGTCGCCGATGCGCTGGCCGACCGCGTTTCTCGCGCACTGAAGCGGTTCGGCGAAACATTTCCCGGCACCAAGCAGCCCGCATTAGTTGTTGCCGGCGGCGTCGCGGCCAACCGCACGATCAAGGCGACGCTGCAGCGGCTTTGCGCGGAGGCCGGTTTCGCCTTCGTCGCGCCGCCGCTGCAGCTGTGCACCGACAACGCGGCGATGATCGCCTGGGCCGGCATCGAGCGGCTGCGCGAAGGCCTGGCGCAGGAGAACGGCTTCGATTTCGTGCCGCGCTCGCGCTGGCCGCTGGACAGCATCTCGGCGCCGATGGTCGGCTCCGGCCGGCGCGGAGCCAAGGCATGAGCGGTGAAGCCATGTGCGGCCAGCAGATGGGCAATGAAGGCGCAGGCAATCCGGCCAAAAGTGGCTGGCGTGTCACGGTGCTCGGCGGCGGTGCTTGGGGCACTGCGCTGGCGCTGGCCATGCTGCGCGCCGGCCATTCGGTGCGCCTGTACGCGCGCGACCCGCAAACCGTCGCCGCGATCGGCCGTGGCGAGAACCCGCGCTATTTACCCGGTATAGCCATCGCGCCCGGCATCGAGGCGACGAGCGACATCGAGACGGCACTCGCCGGCGCCGATTGCGTGCTGGCGGTGACGCCGGCGCAGTCGCTGCGAGCGACGCTGGCGGCGGCGAAAGACCATATGCCGGAGGGCATCCCGCTTGTGCTCTGCGCCAAGGGCATCGAGCGCGACACCGGCGCCCTGCTGTCGGCAATTGTCGAAGAAATCCTGCCGCGAAATCCGGTCGCGGCATTGTCCGGCCCGAGCTTCGCAACCGACGTCGCCCGTGGCCTGCCGACAGCGGTGGTTGTCGCCGCCCGTGACGAGATGCTGGCCGCCGACCTTGCCGCCCGCTTTTCCGCCGAGAACCTGCGCTGCTATTCGAGCAGCGACCTGATCGGCGTCGAGATCGGCGGCGCCTTGAAGAATGTCTTCGCCATTGCCGCCGGCGCGGTGACCGGCGCCGGGCTCGGCGCCAGCGCCCAGGCCGCCATGGTGACGCGCGGCTTCGTCGAACTGCGCCGTATCGGTGCCGCCTTCGGCGCCAGGCCCGAGACCTTGATGGGACTTTCCGGCCTTGGCGACCTGCTGCTCACCTGCTCGTCGGCGCAATCGCGCAATTTCGCCTATGGGCTGGCGCTTGGGCAAGGCAAGACGCTTTCCGGATTGCCGCTGGCCGAGGGCGTGCCGACGGCGGCGATCGCCGCCCGCATCGCCGCCGAGCGTGGCATCGACGCGCCGATCATTTCCGCCGTCGCCGCCATACTGGACGGCAAGGTGACCATAGACCAAGCCGTGACGGCGCTGATGACACGGCCGCTGAAAACCGAAACCAATGACTGAACGATCCGGAGTTAGAGACCATGCTGTTTGCGTTGATTTGCAAGGACAAGCCCGACAGCCTGCAGCTGCGCGTCGATACAAGGCCGGCGCACGCGGCGTTTCTGGAAGGCCTGATCAGCGAAGGGAGGCTTGCCTTTGCGGGCCCCTTCCTCGACTTCGACGGCAAGCCGGACGGCAGCTTGGTGATGATCGAAGCGCCTGATATGGCCAGCGCGCAAGCCCTCGCGGCAGCCGACCCCTATGCCAAGGCCGGCCTGTTCGAAAGCGTCGAGATCCGTGCGTGGAACTGGGTCTTCATGAAGCCTGCGAACGAATGATCGTTCGGTCGCGCAACCGTCATCGGGCAGGGCGGGGCAGCACCGACGCTATAGTAATATACTGCGACAACGGTAAGGAACCCCTGAGATGAACTACTGGCTGTTCAAGTCCGAGCCCTCGGTTTTCTCCTTCGAGGCACTGAAGGCCAAGGGCAAGGCCGGCACGCAATGGGACGGCGTGCGCAACTACGCCGCGCGCAACAACATGAAGGCGATGCAGATCGGCGATCTCGGCTTCTTCTACCATTCCAATGAGGGGCTGAACGTGGTCGGCATCGCCGAGGTCTGCGCGCTGGCCCACCCCGACACCACATCGGACGACCCGCGCTGGGAATGCGTCGATATCCGGGCCGTCAGCGACATGCCGAACCCGCCGACGCTGGAAGAGGTCAAGGCCAATCCGAAGCTTGCCGACATGGCGCTGGTGCGGCTCGGGCGGCTTTCCGTGCAGCCGGTGACCCCGGCGGAATGGAAGGAAGTCTGCCGCATGGGCGGCCTGACACCCGCCCCGTGACGGTGCTCACCCCGCACAGCGCCAGGCAGTTCATCCTCGACAACACGGCGCTGATGGCGCCGCCGCACGTACCCGAAATCCTGCTTCATCTTGCCGATGAGGCGCACGATCTGTGGCTGCGGACCGAGGACGAGCTGGTCGAGATCGGCCTGCCGCCGCCCTTCTGGGCCTTCGCCTGGGCTGGCGGCCAAGGCCTCGCCCGCTATGCCATCGACAATCCCGGCGCGGTGCGGGGCAAGCGCGTGCTCGACTTCGCCTCGGGATCAGGCCTCGTCGCCATCGCCGCCGCCAAGGCAGGCGCGGCCGGGGTAACCGCCGCCGACATCGATCCGTTCAGCGGGACCGCGGTCCGCCTCAATGCACAGGCCAATGGCATCGAAATCGAATTCCTCGGCACCGACTGCATCGGCGCCGATATGGGTTGGGACGTCGTGCTGGCCGGCGACGTCTTCTACGACAAGCCTTTCGCCGACCGGCTGATGCCGTGGTTTTCGGCTCTCGGACGGCGCGGCGCCGAGATTCTGATCGGCGATCCTGGGCGGTCCTATCTGCCGCGATCGGGGTTAGAGCCGCTCGGTGTCTACGAAGTTCCGGTGACGCGGGCGCTCGAGGACGCCGAGATCAAGCGCACGACCGTCTGGCGACTTGCTTGACGCCGTCGCCGAACAGGCGTTTCCATAAAATCCGCATCGGAGGGGAATTCATGGATTTTTCCGCAGTGAACTGGCTGGCGGTGATTGCCGCCGCCATCCTCGCATGGCTGTTCGGCGCAGCCTGGTACATGGCTTTGAGCAAGCCCTGGCTGAAGGCCGCCAAACTCGACCCGGCGACGATGAAGAGATCGCCGCTGCCTTTCGTCATCAGCTTCATCGCCGAACTGGTCATGGCCTGCATCATGGCGCTGGTTGTCGGAGCGATGACCGGGGGCGAGCCGACATTGCTGGCCGGGCTTGTCTTCGGCTTCGTACTTTGGCTCGGTTTCGTCGCCACGACGCTTTCGGTCAACCACCGCTACGAGAATTTCGGCTGGGACCTGACCCTTATCGATGGCGGCCACTGGCTGGGCGTGCTGTTGATCATCGGCGCGGTGATCGGTTGGTTCGGCGCCGCGGCAGGCTGAACGGATGACGGTACATTGACGATGGCAGACGAGTCCGGATTTCCGCGCGACTTGGTGTTCACCCGGATCTGCCACGTCAAGCAGGGCTACGACGACCGGCGCCGCCACATCGTCCGCGAGTTCGAGCGGCGCGGCGTGCCCGTCTACTTCTATACGGACTGGGACCGGCCGGATATCACACCGGAGATTCGCGACGAGTTGATCGCCCCAACCTTTACCCACCCGGCGGCCGTCTCGCTGGCGCTGAAACATGTCGGCATCTGGCGCGATTTCCTTGAGACCGACCTGCCCTATTGCCTGGTCTTCGAGGATGACGTTTTCCTCGCTCGCGGCTTCGTCGCCAAATTCCGGCAGGGGCTGGCCGAGCTCGGCGACCCCGCGCGCAAGGCCGTCATCTATCTCGGCAATGGCAGCAACTACTACACGCCGAGCTGGAAATTGCGCAGAGGTCAAAGGCTCTATCCCGCATTGCATGCCAGATGCGCCGATTCCTACCTCATCACCCGCCCAGTCGCCGAAGCCCGTTGCGCCTGGATCGCCCGCAATAAGATATCTACCGGAATCGACCACCAGATCGAACGGATGGACGAAGAACTGGGGGTCGAAATGTTGTGGTTTGAGCGGCCTATCGCCGAACAGGGCAGCGAGAACGGCACCTTCCACACTTCCGTTGCCGGCAAACCACACCCGCTTCTGTATAAGAAATTGCAGTGGAACTGGAAAAAATACACCCGCATGATCTTCGGCTACAACGCCCGGTCGTGAGCGAAGGGTTGGCCGGCCGGCCTACCCCTTGTCCGTGGCGCGCGTCCTGGCCACCTCATCGAGGATCCATTCGCGGAAGGCGACGATGCGGGGATCGTCAGCCGCCGCTTTGGGATAGACAAGGAAGTAGGCGTATTCGGGGGCAACCTTGATGCTGAGCTCGAAGGGCCGCACCAGCCGGCCCTCGGAAAGGTCGTTTGCCACCATGGCGAAATCGGCGAGCGCGACGGCGTTGCCGTCGAGCGCTGCCTGGACCGCGTCCGTGGATGTGCCGAAGACGACGGTGCGGCTGTCGTCGAAATCGTTGATGCCGGCCGCAGCCATCCACATGCGCCAGTTCGGCCATGTCACGCCCTGACGCGTCCATTCGATATGGGCAAGCGTGTGCTGGAAGAGGTCGCGCGGCTCGCGCAGGGGCGGCCCCGACGTCAAAAGGCCCGGGCTGCACACCGGAATGATGATGTTGTCGAATAGGCGGTGCGCGCAAAGCCCGGGATATTTGCCGGCGCCGAAGCGGATGCCGACATCGACATCGTCGAGATCGAAATCGCGCAGCCCGTAGGCGATGTCGAACCTGAGCTCGATGCCTGGCCTTTGCTTGCGGAAATCCTCGACACGCCGCATCAGCCATTTCGCCGCGAACTGCGCGTCCAGCGTCACCTTCAGAAATTCCGTTCCGCGCGCCATCTTGCGCGCCCGCATGGCGGCCCTGCCGAGCAGGTCGAGCGCATCGGTCGCGGCTTCGAACAGCACCGTGCCCGCCGCCGTCAGCCGGATGGTGCGGCTGGTGCGCGTGAAAAGCACGATGCCAAGCTGATCCTCGATTTCCTTGATCTGATGGCTGACGGCGGCCGGCGTCAGGCCGAGTTCGTCGGCGGCGCGGGTGAAATTGAGGTGGCGGGCCGCCGCCTCCAGCGTCCTCAGCGCCCGCGTCCCCGGCAGCAGGGCCGCCATCAGCGCGTGAACTCCGCAAAGCGGCTCATGACGTTCCCTCGATCCTCAAAGAAAACTTGATAATCGGAAAAAAACTACTCGTTTCCTCCCAGGATTTCAATCGGGCATGATGTGAACATCGGAACACCATCAAACCGGATTTGAAGCCCGGAAGAACGGATCACATCATGTCTCACATCGCGCTCCACCCCGCTTATGCCGCCCGGCCGGGCTGGCTATTGGCGATCCGTGACTGGCTGCGTCAGGCCAGGGTGGCGGTCAGCCTTCCGCACCAGAACGTCGAGGACCTGTCCGACCGCCAGCTGCGCGATATCGGCGCTGGCCGCAAGGACATCGCCCGGGCCATGGACCGCGAGATCGGCCGGCTCGGCCTTCTCGACATCGGCTGGCAGCAGCCAAGAAGGTAAGGGAATAGGGCAGTAAGGCAATACGGCAGAAGGGAAAGTCAGGCCAGCAACGAAGACCCTTCTACTGCCCTACTGCCCTACTGCCCTACTGCCCTACTGCCCTACTGCCCTACTGCCCTACTGCCCTACTGCCCTACTGCCCTACCTCACCACCCGCATCACCGTACGGTCCGACAGCAGCGGCAGCAGCCGCGCCATCGTGCGCGCGGTGACGGCGACGCAGCCTTGCGTCGGCGTGAAATCGGGGCGCGCCAGATGGAAGAAGATGGCGCTGCCGCGTCCCCTGCGGCGCGGCGCGATGTTCCAGTCGAGCACGAGGCAGGCGTCATAGAGCCGATCGTCGCGCCGCATGCGTTCATGGCTGGCGCCATAGGGAATCCTGACTGGACGGTTGTAGTTGCGGTCCTCTGGTACCTCGCACCAGCCGAGATCGGGGCCGATCGGCGCCATCGCCAGGCGGGTTTTGCGGCCGGCGGCAAACTGATCCCCCCGGAAATAGCCCGCCAGGATGCGCATCGAGCCAAGCGGCGTGGCGCCATCGCCTTCGCGCTTGTCAGCCGTGATGCCGCCGCGCCCCAATGCGCACGCAAACACCGTTTTTCCGGCCTGCAGCAGGCCCTGAGTTGGATGACCGGGCCTTGGCCGCACGGTCAGCACACGCAGCCCTTTCGGCAAAATTGCGCCAGCTGCATTGCGCGCGCGTTTTTTCTTGTATGATCGTGCCACGGAACAAATCACTGTGATCGGCTGTTGTGCCGATCAGCTTCCGCATAAATAGGCAGCGGTCAACAGAATTTCTTTTCAAAACAACGGATTGATCCATGACTTCACGCACCATCCTGATCGTCGACGACGATGACGACCTGCGCGGCACACTGGTCGAGCAATTGTCCCTCTACGAGGAATTCGACGTGCTGCAGGAATCGACTGCGGCAAAAGGCGTCACCGCGGCGCGCGGCGGCCTCGTCGACCTGCTCATCATGGATGTCGGCCTGCCTGACATGGATGGCCGCGAGGCGGTGAAGATCCTGCGCAAGGGCGGCTACAAGGCGCCGATCATCATGCTGACCGGCCACGACACCGATTCGGACACGATTCTCGGTCTCGAGGCCGGCGCCAACGACTATGTGACCAAGCCGTTCCGCTTCGCGGTGCTTCTGGCGCGCATCCGTGCGCAGCTGCGCCAGCATGAGCAGAGCGAGGATGCCACCTTCTCGGTCGGCCCCTACACATTCAAGCCCAGCCAGAAACTGCTCATCGACCCGCGCGGCGGCAAGGTGCGGCTGACGGAAAAGGAGGCATCGATCATCAAATATCTCTACCGCGCCGACCAGAAGGTGGTGACGCGCGACGTGCTGCTGGAGGAAGTGTGGGGATACAACTCCGGCGTCACCACGCACACGCTGGAAACCCATGTCTACCGCTTGCGCCAGAAGATCGAGCGCGATCCTTCCAATGCCGAAATTCTTGTGACAGAAAGCGGCGGCTACAAGCTGGTTCCTTAAACATTTCACTATCCAATAGGCGGTCTGGGCGGAGCCGCTTTCGGATACGATCCGGTTGGAGGGGGATTCTGGATCGTACCGCAAAGGAGGGACTGGACTGACCGTTCGGGGACACAGCTAGATGGCGCTGGATGACGACATCCGCATCCTGTCCGCCGTGAGGCTTTTCGAAGGCTTCACGCAGGAACAGTTGCGCCTGCTCGCCTTCGGCGCCGAAACCACTTTCTTGCAGGCCGACCACAAGCTCTATCGCGAGGACGACATGGCCGACTCGGCCTACCTCGTCGTCAGCGGTCGTATCGTGCTCTATCGCGAGCAGAACGGTGGCGAGCGCATCCCGCTAGGCACAGTCGGCCCCGGCACGATGCTCAGCGAACTGGCGTTGATCGCCGACACCAACCGGCTGACCAGCGCGTCGGCCGAAATCGACTCGGAAGTGATCCGGCTCAGCCGCAAGATGTTCCGCCGCATCCTGGAGGAATATCCGGAAGTGGCGGTGAAACTTCACCAGCGCATCCTGGAGGATTTTCAGGCCATGATCCGCCGCATCGAGCAACTGGCGCCGCGATTTACCGGCGATTGAAGGCGCGGCAAAGACAAAATCCTATCAAGCCAGCAGGACAGAGGCGCGTGGAGGGTCGCTGTCTTCGGCAAGTCAATGCAGATCGAAGCGCGCGATGACAGGCACATGGTCCGACGGCCGATCCCAGCCGCGTGCCGCCCTCAGGATCTCGTAGCCGGCGAAATCAGGCACCAGGTTTGGCGACGACCAGACATGGTCGAGCCGCCGGCCGCGATTGGAAAGCTCCCAGTCCTGCGCGCGATAACTCCACCAGGTGTAGAGCTTCTGTTCGAGCGGCACGTTGAGCCGCATGAGATCGACCCAGTTGCCGGCCAGCCGCATCGCTTCGAAGTTCTCGGTCTCGACCGGCGTATGGCTGACCACGTTGAGCAGTTGCTTGTGCGACCAGACATCGTGTTCGAGCGGCGCGATGTTGAGATCGCCGACCAGGATCGAGCCCGACACCTCGTTGTGCTCGGCGCGGATGGCGTTCATCTCGGCGACGAAATCAAGCTTGTGCCTGAATTTCTTGTTGATCTCCGGGTCTGGTTCGTCGCCGCCCGCCGGAACGTAGAAATTGTGAAGCAGGATCGCTTTGCCGCCGGCCCGCACCGTCACCGATAGATGCCGGCTGTCCTCGATCTCGCAGAAGCGGCGCTTCTCGACCACCTCGATCGGCCGCCGCGCCACCGTCGCAACACCGTGATAGCCCTTCTGGCCATGGAAGGCGATGTGCTGGTAGCCGAGCCTGCGAAAGGCCTTTTCGGGAAACAGTTCATCGGGGACTTTCGTCTCCTGCAGGCAAAGCACATCGGGCGCGTACTCATCCAGCAGGCGCTCGACGATCGGCATGCGCAGGCGAACGGAGTTGATGTTCCAGGTGGCGATGGAAAAGGGCATGCGGCGGGTCCGACAAAGATCAAACTACTGCCAGCCGCGCGTCACAAAGACAAGTACTGCAATATCAGAGGCCAGCGCGGCCTCCCTGCCGGGCATTTCTCCCCGTGAACGGCGAGCAGGAGGCTGGCCGCGACCTCGGCATCTTTCTGGCAGCGCTGGCAATTAAGCGAGACCGTCGGCGACTTCTCCTCGTTTACGGGAGAAGATGGCGGCAGCCAGATGAAGGGCAGCGCCGACGTCCAAAAGCTTTCCGCAGAGATTGCAGATTACCTGGTCTTGGTGTTGAGCTCGCGGTTCGCGGTATAGTCGATGGCGAAGGTGTCGGGGGCGAAACTGACGCCTTCCTTGGTGTTGAAGATCATCACCGTCGTGTCCTTGCCTTGCGTATCGGTAATCGTCCACTGGCGAAGGTCAAAGGTTTTCGGGTCGAACATCATGGTGATCCGCGCATTGCCGAACACCGACTTGTCGGCGAGCTGGATGGTGGTGAGATCGTCCTCTTCCTTGACGCTCTTGACGCGGTCGCCCGACAGGTCGATCCGGTCGTCGAGCAGCAGTTTCAGCGGTGTCTTCGACAGTGGATAAAGGTCTGACGTGTTCAGCTTCTTGTTGAGGATGACCACCGACTTGCCGTCCGAAATCACCCGGAAATTCGACGCTCCGTCATAGTTGAAGCGAATCTTGCCAGGCCGTTCCAGAAAGAACTTGCCGCCGGTCTGCTCGCCCTTTGGGCCGAACTGGACAAATTCGCCGCTCATCGATTTGACCGCGGAAAAATGGTCGGCGATCTTCTGCGCGGCCGCCGGCACGGCAGCCTGCGCTGAGGCCAGCAACTCGAATCCAGGCACCACATTGAGGACTGCGGCACCCGCGAACACCAGGCCAAGGCCAAGCAGCCGGCGTCGGGTCGTGGCAAGATCGCTGAGCGCTGAAAGATCATTTTTCATATCGGTCACTCTCATCTGATTCCTGATTTAGTCGCTGTCCTGGACCCCCAGTTGGGCTGAAGTTTGGCGGGCCGAACGCTGCCCAGTCGCTTGAACGCGCCAGAGGGTTCAAAGTTGCTGTGGGTTTCCCGCCGTCAGAACTTATCCTCTTCGGTCGGCACCAGGATTTCGCGTTTTCCCGCATGGTTGGCCGGGCCGACAATGCCTTCCTTCTCCATCTTTTCTATGATCGAGGCGGCGCGGTTGTAACCGATGCCGAGACGGCGCTGGATGTAGCTGGTGGACGCCTTGCCGTCGCGCAACACCACCGCGACGGCCTGATCGTAGGGGTCGTCGGAATCCTCGAAATTGCCGCCGCTACCGCCGCCGGAACCGCCCTTGCCGGACGGCTCGTCGTCATCTTCGCCGTCGTCCTCGGTGATGGCGTCGAGATATTCCGGCACGCCCTGCAGCTTCAGGTGCCCGACGATCTTCTCGACCTCGTCGTCGGAGACGAAGGGTCCGTGCACGCGCTGGATGCGGCCGCCGCCGGCCATGTAGAGCATGTCGCCCATGCCGAGCAGCTGTTCGGCGCCCTGCTCGCCAAGGATGGTGCGGCTGTCGATCTTCGACGTCACCTGGAAGGAGATGCGCGTCGGGAAATTGGCCTTGATGGTGCCGGTGATGACGTCGACCGACGGACGCTGCGTCGCCATGATGACGTGGATGCCTGCGGCGCGCGCCATCTGCGCAAGGCGCTGCACCGCGCCCTCGATGTCCTTGCCCGCGACCATCATCAGGTCGGCCATTTCGTCGATGATGACGACGATATAGGGCATCGGCTCGAGATCGAGATCCTCGGTCTCATAGATCGCCTCGCCGGTCTGGAGGTCGAAGCCGGTCTGCACCGTGCGTGAAATCTTCTCGCCTTTTTTCTCCGCCTGTTGGACGCGTGCGTTAAAACCGTCGATGTTGCGCACACCGACCTTGGACATCTTGCGGTAGCGGTCCTCCATCTCGCGCACGGTCCATTTCAGCGCCACCACCGCCTTCTTCGGATCGGTGACGACCGGCGTCAGAAGATGCGGGATGCCGTCATAGACGGAAAGTTCCAGCATTTTCGGATCGATCATGATCAGCCGGCATTCCTGCGGCGTGAGCCGGTAGAGCAGCGACAGGATCATGGTGTTGATGGCGACCGACTTGCCCGAGCCGGTGGTGCCGGCGACCAGCACGTGCGGCATCTTGGCGATATCGACGATAACCGCCTCGCCATTGATGGTCTTGCCCAGCGCCAGAGCCAGCTTGGCCTTGGTCGTCTCGAAATCGCGGCTGGCCATGATCTCCCTGAGATAGACCGTCTCGCGCTTCGCATTCGGCAGTTCGATGCCGATGGCGTTGCGGCCGGGCACGACCGCGACGCGGCAGGCGATCGCGCTCATCGAGCGGGCGATGTCGTCGGAGAGGCCGATGACGCGCGACGATTTGATGCCGGGCGCGGGTTCGAGCTCGTAGAGGGTGACGACCGGGCCGGGGCGAACGGCAATGATCTCGCCCTTGACGCCGAAATCCTCCAGCACGCCTTCGAGCAGCCGCGCATTCTGTTCCAGCGCATCCTTCGATAGGCTCGGGTCGCGCGCCACGTTCTTCGGTTCCGACAGGAAGTGCAGCGACGGCATCTCGAACTTGTCCGAGCCAATCAGCGAGGTCTGCGCCTCGCGCTGGACGCGGGCACCCGGAGCCGGGCGCGGCGCCGGCGCCTCGACGCGGGTGGCGGCGTCGGAACGGAACTGCTGCACCCTGGCCGTGGGGGCCGCACGGCGCTGGGCGACAGGCTCGTCGTCGAAATCCATGTCTTCACCGTCGCGGCCGAAGACGTCGTCATCGTCCGGATCGACGGAAACGCTGCGGTCGTTGACCATGGCGGCGAAGAATTCCGGCTCGACGCGGGCGCGGCCATCCTGGCTCATCCGCTGCTCGGCGAACTCGGCCGATTCGACCCGTTCGGCGGCGCGGCGCCAGGCGCTGGCGCGCGGCTGCATCTCCGGCTCATATTCGTCGCGCTCCTGCCGGCGGCGCACCGCGCGCCGGTGCATCCACGCGCGGAACGAGAGCCACCAATGGGTGATGGCGCCGAGCGCCAATATGCCTTCGTCACCCTCATCCTCGTCATTGTCGAACAGAAGCTCGTCCTCGCGCGGATCGGCGACGGCCGGCTCCTCCATGACGGCGAAGCCGTTCTTGCGTCCGATCAGTGCCGAGCCATAGGCGAACAGCCAGAGCGCCGGTGCTGCCAGCAACACGGCGAGCACGCTGGCGATCAGCCCGGTCGGATAACCGCCGGTGAGGATGCCCGGAATCTTGAGCACCATGTCGCCGAACACGCCGCCGAGGCCGGTGGGCAGCGGCCAGGTCTTGGGTGGAACGATGCAGCCGGCGATCGCGGCGGCGAGCAGCGCGAAGCCGAACCAGAACAGCCCGCGCTTGGGCAGCCTGTCGACGCCGCGCGCCGAAAACAGGAGGTATCCCCAGATCACCGCCGGAACCAGCGCGGCAACCGCGGCGAGGCCGAAGAACTGCATGGCAAGGTCGGAGAACACCGCGCCGGCATAGCCCATGGCGTTGGTGACGGTGTTGTTCGTGGCGTGCGAGAAGCTTGGATCGGCAACGTTCCAGGTGGCGAGGCTGGCGACCCCGAAGGCCACAGCCAGGAACAGGCCGGCGCCGACCAGCCGGCCGACCTGGCGCCGCGCGAAAGCCTGGATGCCGTGCCCCGTATCGGTCAGCGCGAGCGGTGCTGAAGCCCCTGAACGCATGCTCTTCCCCGTCAGTGATTGCCTGGCCCGGGCGCATGACGCACTCCGGCAGATTCGAGGGCCAGACTATGCGTGGGAAGGTTAAGGGCGCATTAACTATAAGGCCGCCGATGGTTACCCCTCTGCTACAGAGAACTTCTGGGCCTGGCACCCGCAGAAAGTGGCGGGCGCCCTGGCCCGCCATCCGTTCGGGTGGATCAGGCGGCGCTTACTTGCTGGCGCCGCCAAGGGCGCGCACATTGGCGCAGAACTCGGCATGCGGCTTGCTCATCGCGGCGTCGTTGCACTCCTTCATCATGGCGTCTTGCTTTTCCTTCGGCATGGCCATGAAGGCCGCCTTGAATTCTTCCGTGGGCTTCATGGTTTTCATGCTGGAATCGGTAAAGAAAGGCGACATGTCGACTGGACTGTCGAGAGCGCCGCCAGCCAAAGCCATGCCGCTGATCATGGAAAGTGCCAGTGCCCCGAGGCAGATATTCTTGAGGTTCATGAAAAATTCCTTCCCTGTGTTGTACAGACGAAACGCCAGGACGACGATCGCCTCCACAGTTCGGGCCAAGGCAGTGGATGTTTCTTTCAAAAATCCTTTTCACGCCAACGTGATTGCGCGAATCCAGGCGCGGCCGGGACGAATTTCTCAAAAAAAGAGGCCCGGATGCGATCCGGGCCTCAAGGCGTGAGCTCCTTGCGGAGCGTCACGACGGGATTCTTTTTCAGGCAATTCCGGGAAAAGCATGCAGCGCTTCATCGCCCGGAAATGCGCTGAGATATGGCCGGCGGGAGGAGGATCCGCCGGTCCATTGGCGAGGCGGGCCTTACGGCACCACTTCGCCATGCTGGGTGACGTCGAGGCCTTCGACTTCCTCCTGGCCGGACGGACGCAGGCCGACGAGCGCCTTGACGATGTAGAGGATCACGAAGGTGACGATCGCCGTCCACAGAATGGTGAAGACGATGCCATAGAGTTGGGTGGCGACCGATGCGCCCTTGCCGAGCGCGTTGATGGCCGGATCGGCGAGCGCGCCGGTGAGCAGCGCACCCACGATACCGCCGACGCCATGCACGCCGAAGGCGTCGAGCGAGTCGTCATAGCCGAAAATATGCTTCACCTTGACCGCCGAGATGTAGCAGACGACGCCTGCGACGATGCCGACGATGAAGGCGCCCGTCGGGTTGACGAAGCCGGAGGCGGGCGTCACCGCGACCAGGCCGGCGACGGCGCCCGAGACGATGCCGAGCACCGATGGCTTCTTGGCGACGATCCATTCGGCGAACATCCAGGCAAGCGCCGCCGCCGCGGTCGCGACCTGCGTGTTCATCATGGCCGCACCGGCAAGCCCGTCCGCCGCCAGTTCCGAGCCGGCGTTGAAGCCGAACCAGCCGACCCACAGCAGTGAAGCGCCGATCACCGAATAGACCAGATTGTGCGGCGCCATGTTGGTGGTGCCGTAGCCCTGGCGCTTGCCCAGCACCAGTGCGCAGACCAGGCCCGCGACACCGGCGTTGATGTGGACGACCGTGCCGCCGGCAAAGTCGAGCACGCCCGCCGTGCCAAGGAAGCCGCCGCCCCACACCCAATGCGCGATCGGCGCGTAGACGAACACCAGCCACAGCGCCATGAAGATCAGCAGCGCCGAGAACTTCATGCGCTCGGCGAAGGCCCCGGCGATCAGCGCCGGCGTGATAATGGCGAACGTCATCTGGAACATCGAGAAGACGAATTCGGGAATGTTGGCCACACCCGGCGCCCACAGCGTCGCGGTGGTAATGCCGTGATGGAAGAACTTCGAGAAGCCGCCGAGATAGGCATTCATGCCGCCACCGTCGGAGAAGGCCAGCGAGTAGCCGAACATGAACCAAAGCACCGTCACCAGGCAGGTGATGGCGAAGCTTTGCATGATCGTGGCGAGCACGTTCTTCTTGCGCACCATGCCGCCGTAGAACAGCGCCAGGCCCGGAATCGTCATCATCAGCACCAGCGCCGTCGAGGTCAGCATCCAGGCGGTGTTGCCGGTATCGAGCACCGGGGTCGGACCGGCGGCCGGCGCGGCCGCTGCGGCGGCGGGAGCGGCCTCCTGGGCGAAGGCGGCGACCGTGCCCAAGGCTGCGAGAGTGAGCGTACCCAAAAGGGCCGCCCGTCCCGTAGTCTTCAAGGTGGAAAAAATATTCATTGAACTCTCCATTGGAATACGTGTCCGGCGCTTAGAGTGCGTCGCTGTCTGTTTCGCCGGTGCGGATGCGCACCGCCTGGTCGATGCCGAAAACGAAGATCTTGCCGTCGCCGATCTGGCCGGTCTTGGCGGCTGCGGTGATGGCTTCGACGGCCTTGTCGACCACGTCGGCGCTGACCGCGACCTCGATCTTGATCTTCGGCAGGAAGCTGACCGCGTATTCCGCCCCGCGATAGATTTCCGTATGCCCCTTCTGACGCCCGTAGCCTTTGACTTCGGTGACGGTCAGGCCCTGGATGCCGACGGCGGTAAGCGCTTCGCGCACCTCGTCGAGCTTGAACGGCTTGATGATTGCCATCACGATTTTCATAAGGTTTCACCCTTTGCTGTTGCGGTCCCCCGCGTTTGCACGACTGCACCGATCCCAAGGAGCCGGAGAAGTGCCCCCAAGGATTCAAGCTCCGTGCCAAGTGCCGAAGCAGCATGGTAACCTGTTGTAAACAAAGGAGATGGATGGGCCGCAGCCAGCAGGTGCCGGAGCCTGCGGCATGCCGCATGCTTAAAATTTATGCAATTTTTTGGAAATGCCTATTTCGCCGGCTTCCGATCAACGCTTAAGCCGGATCAAACCTTCCTGGGCCATCGAGGCGATCAGCGTGCCGTCGCGTGCATAGAGCATGCCGCGGCTAAAGCCGCGCGATCCCGAGCTCGACGGGCTGTCCTGCGCATAGAGCAGCCACCCGTCGAGCGAATGCGGCCGGTGGAACCACATCGAATGGTCGAGGCTCGCCGCCTGGATGTCGGGATCGAACAGGCCGCGCCCATGCGCGAAGGTCGAGGTATCGAGCAGCGTCATGTCCGAGAGATAGGCGAGCAGCACCGATTGCAGCGCGCGGTCGTCGGGAACCGGTCCCGCGAGACGGATCCAGACATTCTGCCGGGGCGGCAGCTTGTCGCGGCTCTCATAATGTTCGAGGTTGACCGGCCGCAGCTCCAGCGGCCGCTCACGCGCCCAGAACCGTCGAACGGCTTCCGGCACCCGGTCGGCCGTTTCGAGCAGCTGACGCTGCGTCTTCAGTCCTTCCGGGGGCGGCACGTCGTCGGGCAGCGCGAATTGATGCTCCAGTCCCTTCTCGTCGACCTGGAACGAGGCTTCCAGCGAAAAGATCGCCTGTCCGTGCTGGATCGCCAGCACGCGGCGCGTGGTGAAGGAGCCGCCGTCGCGAATGCGGTCGACCTCGTAGATGATCGGCACCTTGATGTCGCCCGGCCGCATGAAATAGCCGTGCAGCGAATGCACGAAGCGATCGGGCTCCACGGTCCGCTGCGCCGCCACCAGGGCCTGGGCGATCGTCTGGCCACCGAAGACGCGCTGCCATTCCACCTGGGGGCTGCGACCACGATACAGATTGTGTTCCAGCCTCTCGAGGTCGAGAATGCGCAGAAGCTCGTCCATGGCCGCCGTCATGTTTTGTGACCTCGCCTCAAAATTGCTATGGCGGTTTCCGACAGGAAGAACGAGCCGTCAAGGGCGCAGGCCCGGGCCGGCGCGCAAGGAGCCAAGACAATGGAACGCAAGGCGGACGCCAAGACCAGATCCGGGCTCGATGTTCTCGTCGCTGGCGCCGGCTATGTCGGACTGGCCAGCGCCGTCTCGCTGAAGCAGGCGCGGCCGGGCCTTGCCGTGGCGCTGGTCGATGCCGCACCCGCCGGCGCCTGGCAAAGGGATAGCCGCGCCTCGGCCATTGCCGCGGCTGCCTGCCGCATGCTCGACCAACTTGCCGTGTGGGCCGAGATCGCACCCCAGGCGCAGGCGATCACCGAGATGATCATCACCGATTCGCGCAGTTCCGATCCGGTGCGCCCGGCGTTCCTGACCTTCGGCGGCGAGGTCGCGCCGGGCGAGCCCTTCGCGCATATGGTGGCCAACACGATTTTGAACGGCGCTTTGCGCCGCAGGGCCGAAAAGCTCGGCATCGACATTATCGAAGGCGTCGCGGTGCAGGGTTTCGAAACCAACGGCGCCGGCATATCAGTGCATCTCGCCGACGGCGCCACGCTGGCGGCGCGGCTGCTTGTTGCCGCCGACGGTGTCAATTCCAAGCTGCGCGACATGGCCGGCATCAAGACGGTGAAGTGGGAATACGGCCAGTCCGGCATCGTCTGCACCGTGGCGCATGAACGGCCGCACCATGGCCGCGCCGAAGAGCATTTCCTGCCCGCGGGGCCCTTTGCCACGCTGCCGCTCAAGCCGGACGAGGACGGCACCAACCGTTCGTCGATCGTCTGGGTCGAGCGCACGCCCGATGCCGCGGCGCTGGTGTCCGGCGACGATCTCGTCTTCGAGCAAGAGCTCGAGCGGCGCTTCGGCCTGAAACTTGGAGAGATCCGCGTTGCCGACAAGCCGCGCGCCTGGCCGCTCGGCCTGACCCTCGCGCGCGCCTTCGTGGCGCCCCGCATCGCGCTCGCCGGCGACGCCGCCCATGGCATCCACCCGATCGCCGGCCAGGGCCTGAATCTCGGCTTCAAGGACGTGGCGGCACTTGCCGAAGTGATCGTCGAGGCGGACCGGCTCGGCCAGGACATCGGCGCGCTCGACGTGCTGGAGCGCTACCAGCAGTGGCGCCGTTTCGACACGGTGCAGATGGGCGTCACGACAGATGTGCTGAACCGGCTGTTTTCCAACGACATCAGCCCGCTGCGCACTGCCCGCGACATCGGCCTCGGCCTGGTCGAGCGCATGCCGCGCTTGAAGGATTTCTTCATCCGCCAGGCATCGGGGCTGTCCGCCAATACGCCTAGGCTGTTGCGAGGCGAGCCGATCTGATCGCCTGGCAATTGGCCGAGGCCTACACGACGTCGTCATCCACGGGCGGAGCGGGAGCGAAGCGGACGTGCAGACCCAAGATCCATTCCGTGACCCTGGTCGAAGAATGCAGCCGAGCACAATTCTGCACCGCTGCACCGCTTATAGGTAACGGAATGGATTCTATGGTCTGCGCCGCATCGCTTCGCTCCTTGCTCCGCCATAGAATGACGAGAAGGCGGGCCCTCAGTTCACCTCGAACCCAAGCTTCTGCCGCAACCTCAACATCCGCTGGTCGGCGACCTTGACGCTTTGCCCGCCGCCCTGGGCGACGCGGTTCAGCATCCTGAGCAAGTCTTCCCGTTCGTTCGGGTCGAGACGCTCCCGCAGGAACGGCGCCAGCTTGTCGATGACGAGTGTGGTGTCGTCGATCTGTGACGCCGCCCATTTGGCGTATATCACCGCTTCGTCCGCCTTCTTCTTGTCGGCGATGCCAGAGATGACTTCGCGGATGACGGCCTCGCGCTGCGGCAGGACCGGCCCGTTCTCCGAGACGATCGATGTGATCAGCGTCGCGGCGGCCACTACTGGATCGTCGATCGCCGTCAGCGGCGACAGCGCCGCCTGCTTGCGCAGCTTCTTGCGCCGGATGTTGCCTTGCACGCGCCCGACGACATCGGCAACCTCGCGCGCGGCGTCGTTCATGGCCTTCATCCGGTAATACCACAATGCCGCCGCTCCCAGCACGCCAAGGATAGCAATCAGGAAAGGCATGCCGAAATCCCCCAAAATCCCGGCGACGATAGGAGAACTCGAGACTTGCTTCAACACGCAAAAGTTGCGTCAGGTGAAGAAATTTCGTGTCCGCGCTGGCAGTGCCGTCAGGGCTCAAGGCTGCTTCGCCGAGTTCCTTCCCAACTTCCGGACGGCAGGACAGAGGGGATGCTGTCGCCAGCATCCGGCATCTCCTATGATCCCGGTATGTCGTAGATCGCCCGCACCTCGATCGTACCGATCTCCGCCAACGGAATCCCGGCGGCGATGTCCAGCGCTTCATCGAGATTGTCGGCCTCGACCATGACGAAGCCGAGCAATTGTTCCTTGGTTTCAGCGAATGGTCCGTCAGTGACCAGCCTCTTGCCTTTGCGCCGCCGGACCGCCTTCGATGTCTGCACCGATTGCAGCGCCTGCGCGACGATCAGCTTGCCCTCTTGGTCCAGGGACCTGTCATAGGCGAGCGAATCGGCGTTGAGCTTGGCCCCACGCTCCGGGGTTAGCGCATGGAGGTCCTTTTCCTCACCATAGACCAGACAGACATATTTCATTTCCGGCTCCCGTGCTGCGACGAATCATAGGACGCGGTGGCGGGCGTGTCAGCCTTGCCCTCGACCGCCGCTGCTTGGTCGAGAAGGCAGGCTGCGGCCGCGATGATGGCGACGGCCGCAAGCAGCCGGCCGAAACCGGACGCCGGCGGGTCCAGCCAGAAGCCGTCTTGTCGCCAGGGCCTGCGGCGCCGTTCGTGCCAAAGCGCGAAAACCAGATTGTCCATGTGAACCTCCATCCGGCCACAAGCTCCGTGGCCGCCCGCAGGACGGCGGGACCGGATGGAAGCCGACATTTTCGCACGCGCATTTTTCAGAAAAAATTTTGCCACGGGCGCCGATGCCGCGGTTTCCGCCGCGATGGCGCGATGGCCTTCCCATGCGTCCGCGCTATAGTTGGAAGGAACGCTGGCGCCGGGCCGGCGCAAACGAGGCCAAGGAGACCACCATGGACCGCACCGCAACCGCCGTCTGGAAAGGCAATCTGAAAGAGGGAAAGGGCACGCTCGACAGCCAGAGCGGGACGCTCAAGGGCACGCCCTATTCGTTCAAGGCGCGCTTCGAGGATGAAAGCGGCAAATCCGGCACCAATCCGGAAGAGCTGATCGCGGCCGCCCACGCCGGTTGCTACGCCATGCAGCTTTCGCATTTCCTGGCGGAGAACGGCACGCCCGCCGACGAACTCGATGCCAAGGCCGTGGTGACGCTGGTTCCAGGCACCGGCATCACCGGCAGCGCCATCACACTGGTCGGCAAGGTGCCGGGCATCGATGCGGCGAAGTTCAAGGAATTGGCCGAGAAGGCAAAGGCCGAATGCCCGGTCTCCAAGGCGCTCGGCGCCATAAAAGTGTCGCTCGACGCCAGGCTGGAGTGATTTGCGTTCTATTTGCCGAGATCGCGTTCCTTCGCACCCCCCTCTGCCCTGCCGGGCATCTCCCCCACGAGGGGGGAGATTAGCGGCTCGGTCGCTGGCGCTTCTCTTTCAACGTCGGCGATTGGCGAAAGCCGGCGTACATCTGATCTCCCCCCTCGTGGGGAGATGCCCGGCAGGACAGGCGCCTCGCGCCAACCTCCAGTGAACTAGCCGCCCAGCGCCTCTATCTTGGCCCGCAGCGTCGCGACCTCTTCCTCAAGCGCCCGCACGCGGGCTTCGAGATCGGTATCTTGCACCGGCGGTTGCCAGGGCGTGGCGGCGGCCTGCATCTCGACCGGCCCGCTCATGAGATGCACGTAGCGATCTTCGCGCTGTCCCGGCCCGCGCGGGATTTCCTGGACCAGCGGCGGCCTGCGGCTGATCAGCATGTCGAGCTCAGCGCGCAAATCCTCGATCGACGAAAACCGCGCCATGCGCTCGGCTCGCGCCAGGAGCTCATGCGCAGTCTGGGGTCCGCGCAGCAAGAGCAGGCCGAGCAACGCGGTCTGCGGCGTGGTCAGCGAGAAGCGCTGCGCCATCTGATGCTCGTAGCGCTCGACGCGCGAGCCGAACATCTGCCGCACCAACCCCTTTTGCTCAAGCAGCTTCAGCGCCCGGTGTACCTCGGTCTGCTCCAATGCCATCACCGGCTCGCGTGCCGTCTTCTGGTTGGCGGCGGCCAATGCCGCGTTCAACGTCAGCGGATAGACATCCGGCGTCAGTTCCTTCTTCTCGATCAGGCAGCCGAGCACGCGGGCTTCGCTGGCTGAGAGGATGGGGAGATCGGTCATTGGGTTGCTATCCTTGCTAAGGTCGGAGGGACAGCGCCCCCCTCTGTCCTGCCGGACATCTCCCCCACAAGGGGGGAGATCGGCAGCTTTTGCGCCGCTCGATCATTTTGCGGCCGTCGAAGATTAGCGAAAGCCGCAATGACGGCAATCTCCCCCTTGCGGGGGAGATGTCCGGCAGGACAGAGGGGGCGCGAAGGAACGCTGCCTTCGAAATTCCCGCTAACAAATCCGCGAGCCTAAACCCGTCTCTCCACCATCATCTTCTTGATTTCGGCAATCGCCTTGGCCGGGTTTAGGCCTTTCGGGCAGGTCTGCGCGCAGTTCATGATGGTGTGGCAGCGATAGAGCCGGAACGGATCCTCCAGATTGTCGAGCCGCTCGCCCTTGGCCTCGTCGCGGCTGTCGATCAGCCAGCGATAGGCCTGCAGCAAGGTCGCGGGGCCCAGATAGCGGTCGCCGTTCCACCAGTAACTCGGGCAGGAGGTCGAGCAGCAGGCGCACAGGATACATTCGTAGAACCCGTCGAGCTTCTCGCGGTCCTCATGGCTCTGCAGCCATTCCTTGGCCGGCGTCGGCGACACCGTCTTCAGCCACGGTTCGATCGAGGCATGCTGGGCGTAGAAATTGGTGAGGTCAGGCACCAAATCCTTCACCACCTGCATATGCGGCAGCGGATAGATTTTCACGGCGCCGGAAATGTCCTCGGTGCCCTTGGTGCACGCCAGCGTGTTGGAGCCGTCGATATTCATGGCGCAGGAGCCGCAAATGCCTTCGCGGCAGGAGCGGCGCAAGGTCAGCGTCGGATCGATCTTGTTCTTGATCCAGAGCAGCGCGTCGAGCACCATCGGCCCGCAATCGTCCATGTCGACGAAATAGGTGTCGATGCGCGGATTCTCGTCATCGTCCGGCGACCAGCGGTAGATGCGGTATTCCCTGAGATTGGTGGCGCCTTCCGGCTTCGGCCAGGTCTTGCCCTGCTGGATCTTCGAATTCTTGGGGAGCGTCAGTTCGACCATTTACCTCAGGTCCTTTCGGATGACGAGCTTCAGCCCGGACCAGATTTCGTTCACGGCGGCGACCTTGACGTCGACAAGGTCGAGTTTCAGCGCCTCGGCGCGGACCACGGCCTCGGTGACGTCGGTCGGCACTTTCGACGCCTTCTTCGGCCAGGAGACCCAGACCATGCCGTCGCGCTTGATCGCCGTTTCGAGTGCGCCGAGGCGATCCTCGATCTCGGCGCGTTGCTTGGTGAAGGCATGGACGGCATCGTATCTCTGGTGAATGCCCGAGATACCGGACCAGTCGGCCAGCCGGTCGACCGAAGCGAAATTCGCCGCCTCGGCGAGTTCGTCGAGTTCGGGCGGCAGCGCGATGAAGGCAGCGATCATGCCGTCCTTCAGGCCGAGCTTGGCCGGAAGAGGCGTGCCGGAATATCCCGTCGCCGCCAACGCCATCATCAATACACCCTGGCCTTCGGCGCGATCTTGGCGAGGCTGATGCCGCCGTCCTTTTCGGCCAGCAGCGGCTCGGTATGCACCGGGCGGTAGCTGAGCGTCACCGTGCCGTCTTCGCTTAGGTGCGCCAGCGTGTGCTTGCGCCAGTTGGCATCGTCGCGCGCGGAAAAGTCCTCACGCGCATGGGCGCCACGGCTCTCCTTGCGCGCCTCGGCGCTGTAGACCGTGGTGATGGCGTTGGCCATCAGGTTCTCCAGTTCCAGCGTCTCGACCAGGTCGGAGTTCCAGATCATCGAGCGGTCGAACACCTTGATGTCCTTGAGCTCGCCCCAGATTTCCGAAATGCGCTTGCAACCATTTTCGAGCGATTCCTGCGTGCGGAACACGGCTGCGTCTTCCTGCATCGCCTTCTGCATCTTCTCGCGCAGCACCGCCGTCGGCGTCGAGCCGTTGGCGTGGCGCAGTTTGTCGAAGCGTTCCATGATCTTTTCGACCGAGGCTTCATTGGGCGAAGGGATGGCCGACTTGCGGTCGATGACCTGGCCGGCGCGGATCGCCGCCGCACGGCCGAACACCACCAGATCGATCAGCGAGTTCGAGCCCAGTCGGTTGGCACCGTGCACGGAGGCGCAGCCGGCCTCGCCGACCGCCATCAGACCGGGCGACACCTGGTCGGGGTTGAAGGCGGTCGGGTTCAGCACCTCGCCCCAGTAATTGGTCGGCACGCCGCCCATATTGTAGTGCACCGTCGGCAGCACCGGGATCGGCTCCTTGGTCAGGTCGACGCCGGCAAAGATCTTGGCCGATTCCGAAATGCCGGGCAGCCGCTCATGCAGCACCGCCGGATCGAGATGGTCGAGATGCAGGAAGATGTGGTCCTTCTTCTTGCCGACGCCCCGGCCCTCGCGGATCTCCAGCGTCATGCAGCGCGAGACAACGTCGCGCGAGGCCAGGTCCTTGGCCGACGGCGCGTAGCGCTCCATGAAGCGCTCGCCCTCGGAATTGACGAGATAGCCGCCCTCGCCGCGCGCGCCTTCGGTGATCAGGCAGCCGGCGCCATAGATGCCGGTCGGGTGGAACTGCACGAATTCCATGTCCTGCAAGGGGAAGCCGGCGCGCGCCGCCATGCCGCCGCCGTCGCCGGTGCAGGTGTGCGCGGAGGTTGCCGAGAAATAGGCGCGGCCATAGCCGCCCGTCGCCAGCACCACCATCTTGGCCGAGAAGCGGTGGATGGTGCCGTCATCGAGGTTCCAGGCGACGACGCCGGTGCAGGTGCCGTCCGGCTCCATGATCAGGTCGAGGGCGAAATACTCGATGAAGAACTGCGCGTTGTGCTTCAGCGACTGGCCGTAGAGCGTATGCAGGATGGCGTGGCCGGTGCGGTCGGCGGCGGCGCAAGTGCGCTGCACCGGCGGTCCTTCGCCGTAATTCATCATGTGGCCGCCGAACGGCCGCTGGTAGATCTTGCCCTCTTCGGTGCGCGAGAACGGCACGCCGTAATGCTCGAGTTCGTAGACCGCGGCCGGTGCTTCGCGCACCAGATATTCCATGGCGTCGACATCGCCCAGCCAGTCCGAGCCCTTGACGGTATCGTACATGTGCCACTGCCAGGAATCGGGCCCCATATTGGAGAGCGAGGCGGCAATGCCGCCTTGCGCGGCCACCGTGTGCGAGCGGGTCGGGAACACCTTGGTGATGCAGGCGGTACGCAGGCCTTGCTCGGCCATGCCGAGCGTGGCGCGCAGGCCCGCCCCGCCGGCGCCGACGACCACCACGTCGAATTTGTGGTCGACAAAGCTATAGCCTGCCGTGTTGGCTGATTTCGCGTCCTTGGCCAACTCAGCCTCCGAATGCCAGTTTGAGCAGGGCGAAGAGCGAGGCGACGCCGACCGCTACGGTGAAAAACGTGTTGAGCGCGATCAGCGCCAGCTTCATGCCTTCGCCATGGACATAATCCTCGATGATCACCTGCATGCCGATCCGCATATGGTAAAGTGGAGAGATCAGCACCAGGGCCAGCAGCAGCGCCACGAATGGATTGGCGAGTGCCGCGCGCACCTCGGCGTAACCGGCGCCGTTGAGCGCGATCAGGAAGCCGACGAAGAACAGGATCAGCGGGATATTGGCGATGGCGGTCAGCCGCTGGCGCCAGAAATGTCCGGTACCTTCGTGGGCGGAACCCAAGCCGCGGACCTTCGCCAGCGGCGTGCGCATGTCGATGTTGTTGCCGCTCATGATCAGGCCCCCCGCACCGTGTAGCCGACGATCCAGATCAGCAGCGTGAGCAGGATCGAGCCGGCGAGCGTCGCCCAGGCGATCCTGGAAGCCGTATGCTTTTCAAGACCGGCGCCGGTGTCCCAGACCAGGTGGCGCACACCGCCCAGCATGTGATGCATCAATGCCCAGGTGTAGCCGAAAAGGATGAGCCGGCCGAGCCACGTGCCGAACGCCCAATTGATCCAGTCGAATGCGCCCTGCGAGGTTGCCGCCGCCATCAGCCAGGCAGCGACCAGCAGGGTGCCGAAATAGAGCGCGCTACCGGTGATGCGATGGATGATCGACATCGTCATGGTGATCGGCGGCCGGTACACGCTCAGGTGCGGCGAAAGCGGCCGTTCACGTCTGATATTCGCGCGGGTGGCTGGTGATCTGCTCATGGCTCCCCCAGTTCGACGTCTCTGGAGCCTCAGGTGGAAATGCGGCAATGCCGCTTCCGGTTGCGACTTCGGACAGCCGGTTTCTAATGCTCTTTTTGCACCGCGTCAAAGCCAGAAAACCGTTTCGAAAACGTAATTTAGTCTGATTAAATGGGCCGATCAGGCTTCAATCGATTAACGCGCTATTTCGAAGCCGGCGCAGCGTCGTTGCACTGCAGCATGTCGCGATTCGGGAGGGCTTATCGCTTGCAGGTTTGCGGTGTCGACCCCTTCTTCATGACCAGCGCCTCGCGTCCGTCGATCACGATTGCGTCATGCGTCGCCGCCTGGTAGCGGCTGGTCTGGTTGGCGGGTGAGGCCGCAAACTCCTCGGTCATGCCATCCGGCCCTACCGCGCGAACCGACGTGCCGAGACTCTGGATCGTGATCATATCACCGTTGCCGCATTTATAGGTGGCCGTGCCGGTGCCGATCGCGGCACGGTAAGGTCAGTGGTGATCTTGGTTGCGGGTGCCGCGGTTGCCGGCGGCGAGGGCACCGTGGGCGCGGTGGACTGCTGAGCCAGAGCGGGCGAGACCGCGTGCGATGCCGCCTGCGGCGCACCATCTTGCGGCACACAACCTGCGGCAGCGAGAAGCAGCGGGATAATGATCACCCGAACTGTGTGGCCAAAGGTCATGCGCTGCCCCTTTCGTGCGCCGCACGCTAGAGCAATTCCAGGAAAAGTGTGAGCGGTTTTCCGCCCGGAATGGCGTCAAAACAAAGAGATATGGCATTTCGCCGTCTCCGTGAAACGGTGAAATGCTCTAGCCACGCGGCGCTGCAAGATCAGCTTCATCTGGAGCCAGCAGGTCGGAGCAGGCAAGCGGATTGATGCCTGCGTCCCATCCCGTGAAAATTAACCATATTCGTCAAGATCTGCCGCCGAAGGCCATCCGCCCCTTAACAAAGATTAAGAAAGAGTTAATTTCTCGGACGAAGTCCGGGCCGAGGCCGAAGGTCGCGCCGGTGAACGGAGGACAAAATGCGTTCGAATTCAGTGCTGGCTTGCCTCGCCGCGATTGCGGCCATGGCCGGCGGCTTCGCTGCGCCGGCATGCGCCGGACAGCATCAGGACCGTGTTTATGCCGATTCCTTCGGCAATCTCGTCATCGACAGCGCCGCCGGCTATAAGCGCATCATCGTCGGCGAGGGCAAGCTGGCCAAGAAACTGTCGGCCTACACCAGCGCCGGCCAGCCGAAGGTGATCTATCAGAACGAAACCGACGAGATTACGGGCTACGGCGATTGCTACCGGCCGCCGGTGTTCGTGAAGGGCCGCAGCTACATGTACGGGCTTTCCGACGGCGAGATGCCGCAGCTCAGCCGCTGCCGATAGTCTGGAGTAATTCCAAGAGACGCTTTTCCGTCTGGGATTGCGTCAGGCCACAAAGAGTTAGAAGTGGCTTGCTTCGGTGCCGGCTGACGAAGGGACGCCGACTGGCCCGGCGGAGACGCGCACGCAGTCCCGCCCGGCATGCTTCGCCTTATAGAGCGCCGCATCCGCACGCCGCATGAGATCGGCGACGTTCTCGTTCGGATGGAGTTCGGCGACCCCGAAACTCGCGGTGCAGCGACTATCCGCCGGCAGGCCGTCGATGGGCAGCGCGCCGAACGCGCTGCGCGTGCCTTCGGCGAACAGCCGGGCGGCGGCGATGTTGGCCCCGCGGAGCATGATGGCGAATTCCTCCCCGCCGATGCGGCCCGCGACATGGTGGCCGGCGGCGGCCTCGCGCAACAAGCCGGCAAAGGTCTCGATAACCCGGTCGCCGGAGGCGTGGCCGAAACCGTCGTTGATGCTCTTGAAATCATCGAGATCGGCGATGACCACGGCCACCGGCATGCCTTGCCGCGTGGCGCCAAGCACCGCAAGTTCGGCCCGACGCGTGAAGGCGCCGCGGTTGAGCAATCCCGAGAGCGTATCGGTCTCCGATTTTGAAGTCACCTCAGCCAGCACGTCGCGAACCAGGATAGCCAGCATCAGCAGCGCCAGCGCAAGGCCGAAGATGGTGCCGAGCGATTGCGACACCAGGGCGTAGTTGCTTTGCAGATAGGCCTGCGGATCAGCACCCCAGCCGCCGAGCGCATGCGCGATGAACGGCTTGGAGGCAAACTGCATGCCGCTGAGCGCCAGCACGGCCATCAGGATGCGGTCGAGCCGGCCGAACCTCTGCCTTGAAGACCAGACTATACCGAGGCCGACGAACTGCATGGCGGCATAGGGAAGCTGGTAAGCCATCATGCGGGCCAGCGACTGGCGCGGTAGGTCCTGCAAGCAGTAGACCGCGATGGTGGTGGCGAACAGGAAGAACAGCATTGGCCGCCACGGCGGCGCCACGCCATATTTGTGGGCCAGCCCGCCGTTGAAACTTATAGTGGCGCCAAGGAACACGGCAAAGGCGACGGCCACCGGAAGCCGCGCATCGGTGAAGGCGGGGATGCTGAATTCGATGGCGAAATAGGCCATGCCCAGGAGATAGCCGTAGGCAAACCACCGCGCGGGGGCGCGGCCGGCATCTTGAAAGGCGATCGTCATGAAGGCGGCCGCCAGCAGGCCGGCAACCGACAAATTGATCAGCAGGATGAAATTGGCGCCGCTCATTTCTTTTTCGAACCCCCGGCCTCAGCTAACATCGACGGGCGAAAAAGACGTTAACGCGAGGTTGGAGGTTGCGGCGTCAGCCGGTCTTGGAGAGCTCCGGCACGAACGCCGTTTCCGGTCGTTGGTAGGAGAGGCGCACGCTGTCGCGGCCATTCTTCTTGGCCTTGTAGAGCGCCTCGTCGGCGCGGCGCATCAACGGCCCCAGGGCCTCGTCACCAGTGCGGGCCGCCACGCCGAAACTTGCGGTGACCTTGGTGCCGGTTGGAAGCCCGTCGACGCCTCCTGCCGAATAGAGCGTGCGCACCGCTTCGGCGAACATTCGCGCCGCGGCAAGGTCGCTCAACGGCAGGAGCACCGCGAACTCTTCGCCGCCGACGCGGCCGGCGGCTCCGCGCTCGCCGGTGGCGGACCGGAGCTTGGCGGCGAAATCGGCAATCACCCGGTCGCCGGCGGCATGCCCGTGCGCGTCGTTGAGCGCCTTGAAATGATCGAGGTCGGCCAGCACCAGCGCCACCGGAAACTTCGCCGCCGCGCAACGCTGCAACAGGAACTCCGCGCGCTCCTCGAAGCCGCGCCGGTTGAGCAGGCCCGACAGGGGGTCGGTGTGCGTCTCGGCCTTCAGCGCCTTCATCACGTCGAGCGCCGCGGCGGTGAACAGGCAAAGCGCGATCAGCAACGACAACAGCGCATGCGACAGCAGCGCCGTCGTCCAATAGGACGAGCCATAGAATCCGTCATAGGTGGTGAACGGCCCGTGCGCGATGACGACGGCAAGGGTGCGCACGAAGAAATTGAGGCTCGACAGCAGCGACAGCACGAACAGGATTTTCTCTGTCGGGCCGTTGTTGCGAACCGGCCGCAATTCGGCGCCGACCAGAAGGCTGATGCCGCCGAAGGCGAAATTCATCGCCAGGATACGCCAGGTGAGATCCGGCTCAACGAACAGGAACCAGCAGAACGATGCCAGGCCGCCCCCTGCCAGCACGCCGAGCCCCGGATAGGGCACCTTGCGGCCGTAGCGGGCGACGATGGCGCCGGACAGGCAACAGCCGGCGATGATGAAGCAGATGTTGGACACCAGCTTGGTCAGCACCATGCCAATGGGCAAGGTGAAATACTGCAACAGAAAGCCGGGTGCCGAAACACAGTAGCTGAACGCCAGCACAGCAAGATAAGGACGGTGGCGCTGATAGGTCCATAGCACGAGGAAGGCCGCGCCGAGGGCCAGCGCGATCGTCGGATTGAGCAGCGCTATCAGCAGGCCGGTGTCCAAAGGACGGTGACTTCCCCTTGCTTGACGTCGGGGAAGAGCTTAGAGGGCAAGCGCAAACAAGCGGTTAAACTCGGAGTGTCGCCACGATATGTTGCGGGGGAACCCAGCGCTGTCGGCGGCGTTCATGCATTCACCATCAGGAGCAGAGCATGGCCGACACGATCACATTGACCGACCACGATGCAATCCGTTCATGGACTGCCGGGCGCGCCGGCTTTCCGGCAATCGTCGACATATCGCCCGAGGCGGGAACGCAGCCGATGTTGAGGCTGGTCTTCGGCCAGCACGCCTATCAGGATCAGGACCAGCCGGAACGGCCGGTCAATGCCGGTGGCTATGAGCTCGTCGAATGGGACGAGTGGTTCAAGATCTTTGAGGAGCAGCAACTGGCGCTTGTCGTCGCGGCCGACGAACCTGGGCACCGGGAGGAATTCCACGAACTCATCCGGCGCGACGGGAAGGCTTGACCCGGGCCGCGCGGCCCGGGTTCCGCCCGGGCTGGATTATTTCCAGTCGCGGATATCGACAAAGTGGCCGGCGATCGCCGCAGCCGCCGCCATGGCAGGCGACACCAGATGGGTGCGGCCCTTGAACCCCTGCCGGCCCTCGAAATTGCGGTTCGAGGTCGAGGCGCAGCGTTCATGTGGCTTCAGCCGGTCGTCGTTCATGGCCAGGCACATCGAGCAGCCCGGCTCGCGCCAGTCGAAACCGGCGGCGAGGAAGATCTTGTCGAGACCCTCGGCTTCCGCCTGTTCCTTGACCAGGCCGGAGCCCGGCACGATCATGGCGTTGACACGTGGATTGACTTTTCTGCCCTCGACCACCTTGGCAGCGGCGCGCAGATCCTCGATACGGCCATTGGTGCAGGAGCCGATGAAGACGCGATCGAGCGCGATGTCGGTGATCCTGGTTCCCGGCGTCAGCCCCATATAATCGAGCGCGCGGATCTTCGAGGTGCGCTTATTCTCGTCGGTGATCTCCTCCGGATTTGGCACCACGCCCTGGACCGACACCACGTCTTCCGGCGAGGAGCCCCAGGAGACGATCGGCGGCAGTTTCGCCGCGTCGAGCACGATCACCTTGTCGAAATGCGCGCCTTCGTCCGACTGCAGTGTCTTCCAGTATTCGAGCGCCGCGTCCCAGGCCGCGCCCTTCGGCGCGCGCGGCTTGTCCTTGACATAGGCGAAGGTCGTCTCGTCGGGCGCGATCAGGCCGGCGCGGGCACCGCCCTCGATTGACATGTTGCAGATGGTCATGCGGCCTTCCATCGACAGCGAGCGGATCGCCTCGCCGGCATATTCGATGACGTAGCCGGTGCCGCCGGCGGTGCCGATCTCGCCGATGATGGCCAGGATGATGTCCTTGGCGGTCACGCCTTCCGGCAACTGGCCGTCGACGCGCACCAGCATGTTCTTGGCCTTGCGCTGGATCAGCGTCTGCGTCGCCAGCACATGCTCGACCTCCGACGTGCCGATACCGTGCGCCAGCGCGCCGAAGGCACCGTGCGTCGAAGTGTGGCTGTCACCGCAGACGATGGTCATACCGGGCAAGGTAAAACCCTGCTCCGGGCCGATGATGTGGACGATGCCCTGGCGGATGTCGTTCTCGGAATAATACTCGACACCGAAATCCTTGGCGTTCTTGGCCAGCGCCTCGACCTGGATACGGCTTTCCTCGTTCTTGATGCCGAACTTGCGCTCGGGCGAGGTCGAGACGTTGTGGTCGACCACGGCCAGCGTCTTTTCTGGATGCCGGACTTTCCTGCCGCTCAGGCGCAGGCCTTCGAAGGCCTGTGGGCTGGTCACTTCGTGGACGAGGTGGCGGTCGATGTAGAGCAGGCAGGTGCCGTCGTCCTGGCGGTCGACGACGTGGTCGTCGAAAATCTTGTCGTAGAGGGTGCGCGGTGCGCTCATGTGCGTAAATCCGTCGATTTGGAATGAGGAAAGGAGCAGATGCCGCAAGCCTGCGGCCGACCGTCGGGGATCAGCGAAGTCGGCTGGTCAGGGCGCCGGACACGCGCGCGGAGAATCGCGACGGCAGGCGTTTCCTGTCCTGCAGCACGAAACCCTTATAGGCCGGATTGCCAAAAAGCTCTTCCATGGCGGCGTAGATAGCAACGTTTTACCTTTTCGGCAATTGGTTGATCCGATGACTCAGGCAACCGCTCAGGCTTTGAATTATCCCTCAACCCATCCAGACGTTGGCGCTGCCCCTCACCTGCCTGCCGGCATCCTCTCCCCGTATAGTGACGGGGAGAGGGAAGCTCTCATCGCTGACTTCGCCAATCGTCTACGTCGCCAGAGAAAGGCGTCGAGGCTGCGGCCAGCCCCTTCTCCCCGTCACTATACGGGGAGAAGTGCCCGGCAGGGCGATGAGGGGCAGCGCGACTCCGCGAATTTGAGACCCTACAGAACCTCGAACACAAACGTCTTCACCAGCGCATCGGGCTCGGCGATGGCATAGCAGCGGAACCACGGGCTTTGCTCGACCAGGCGCCATTTCCTTGCCTGTGTGAGGTCGTCGAACACGGCCTGGAAACCGCCGCTTTCGAAAACCTGGTCGCGCACGGTGAAGATGGCGTGGCCGCCTTTGCGCGTTATGCGCACCAGTTCGTGCAGGCCCGACGCCGGCGCGTGGCTGATGGTGAACACGCCAGTCGAGAAGAAGGCGCGGAAATGGCCATCCGGCCATGGCAGCGGTCCGCCCAGCATCGCCTTTTTCAGCTCGCCATACGCATTGCGGCTGCCGGCGATCTTGAGCATGTCGTCCGACAGGTCGAGCCCGGCAATATCGCAGTAACCCAGCGCCTTCAGCGATGGCCCTGACAGGCCCGTGCCGCAGCCGGCGTCGAGCAGCGGCCCTTCACCCGCCGGCACATGGCGCGCTACCCAGGCGGTGATGAGGAACGGCAGGAGATAGCCAAGCGAAGCGGTCTCGCTGTCATAGGTCGCGGCCCATGCGGCATAGGCTTGCGCCAGCGTTTCCGGCGTGTCGGCTCCATAGACGGAATCCAGCGCCGCATTGGCCTTGTCGACGATCATCGGTCTTGCTTCTCCCGCTTATGCATGTCGCCCAAAAGGGCGTCGCGGTTTTGGGCCAATGACATGCATAAGGCAAGATAGCCCTGTCTTTGCCCAAAAACTATTCCTCGTGCTGGCGGCGCAAGCGCCGCTCCAGTGCCCTGAGTGCCAGCGACAGGCCGACGGTCAGGATGAGATAGATGTAGGCGACGATCGAATAGGTCTCGAAGAAGCGGAACGAGCCAGCGGCATAGACCTTGCCCATCTGGGTGATGTCGGCGACGCCGAGCACCGAGACCAGCGAGGAATCCTTGACCAGGGCGACGAAGTCGTTACCCAGCGGCGGCAGGATGGTGCGGATCGCCTGCGGAAATACGACCAGCCGGAAGCGCTGGGAGCGGCTCAGGCCAAGCGCCTTGGCCGCTTCGATCTGGCCCTTTTCGACCGCCTGGATGCCGGCCCGGAAAACCTCGGAGATGAAGGCCGAATAACCGATGGTCAGCGCCATGATGGCGCGCCACAACAGCGAGACGTCCCGCACCAGAAGCTCGCCGAGCAGGCCGGCGCTCTGCAGCGGCGCGATCAGCGTGTTCCAGGCCACGACAAAGGCCGGCGCGCCGGCGAACGCGATCCAGAACAGGAGCACCAGGATCGGCACGCCACGGATGATCTCGACATAGAAGCGGGCGATCTGCCGCAACCAGGGCGAACCCGACAGGCCCATCAGCGCAATGCCGAGGCCGATGATCGAGGCCAGCGCAAAGGCGACCACGGTGACGAAGACGGTGATGCCGATGCCCTTGGCGACGGTAGCGAAGACCTGGGCATAAAGATCGCTGGTGGCGATGAACAATGCCGCCGCCAGTGCGAGGACGGCGGCAACGGCGAGCCACCAGGGGAATTCGGGTTTGGAGGAAGAGGGCTGCATCAAAAGGATCGCGCCAAGGCACCCCCCTCTGGCCTGTCGGCCATCTCCCCCTCAAGGGGGGAGATCGAATGTCGCGTTGGCTTTCGCCGATACCCAGCGTCATAAAATGAGTGACGAGGCCGAAGCTGCCAATATCCCCCCTTGAGGGGGAGATGCCCGGCAGGGGAGAGGGGGGCGTTCAAGCGCAAAGTCAGCAGGAAATCACTGACCCATCTTGTAATCAAGGAACCACTTCTTGTTCAGCGCATCGAAAGTGCCGTCGGCCTTCAACGCCGCGATCGCGGCATTGACCGGCTTAACCAGGTCGGAGCCCTTGGGGAAGATGAAACCGAAATCCTCGGTGCCGAGCGGTCCGCCGATCAGCTTCAGCTTGCCCTCCGAGGCATCGACATAACCCTTGCCCGCCGTGCCGTCGGTGAGCACCACATCGACGTCGCCCGACTTCAATGCCTGCACCGTGGCGCCGAAGGTCTCGAACAGTTTGATGCGCGGGTTCTGCTCATTGCCGTCGAGCACGCTGTAGACGGCGGTGTAGAAGGGCGTGGTGCCCGCCTGCGCGCCGATCAGCCCGTCCTTGACGGCGCCGAACGTCTTGGCGTCGGTGAAGCGGCTTTCATCGCCGCGCACCAGCATGAACTGCTCTGAGCGCATATAAGGGTCGGAGAAATCGACCTTCTCCTTGCGGTCGTCCTTGATGGTGATGCCGGTCATGCCGATGTTGTACTGGTTGTCGGAAACCGCCTGGATCATCGCGTCCCAGGAGGTGTTCTGGTATTCGACTTTGAAATTCAGCCGCTTGGCGATCTCGTTCATCGCGTCGTACTCCCAGCCGATCTGCTTTCCCGTCTTGGCGTCGATGAACTGCAGCGGCGGATAGGCGTTTTCGGTCACCACCACCACCTTCTTGCCGCCAAGATCGGGCAGTGCCTGGGCAAAAGCGGCGACGGGCGCCAGAACGAGGGCCAACAGGCCGGCCAGCAGCAGTTTCGACTTGATCATGACATACCCCCCGGAAATTAAAGCGCCCGGACGTCGGCCGGGCCTGCAGGAAATCTGGCGCCGACTTTAGCTTCCCGCAAGCGCCATGCAAGACGGTCCGCTGCATCAGGACAGGCGAAAACGGATTTGGCTGCCTTCAACCCCAGCTTTCCGCAACGATCCGTGCTCCGGCGGGCGGGTGCGGTGGGCGGCTGCATTGGCGGCTACAATTTTCCCATGTCCGAGATCGAAACTTCCGCATCCGTCGACCCGTCATCAGCCGTTGCCTTGCGCAAGTTAGCGACAAGACGCGTGAGCGTTGCGTGCAGGGTTTTCAACTCGTCTGGCCCCAGCGGCACGGCGCAGGCAAGTGCCGACAACACGTCCTTCATGCGCGCGCGAAGGGCCTGGCCCTTGGCGGTCGGCTCGACTAGCACCCGGCGCTCGTCGGCGGCATCGCGCCGGCGGGTGACGAGGCCGCCCGCCTCCATCCGCTTGAGCAGCGGCGTCAGCGTTGCGGAGTCCAGGCCAAGCGCTTCGCCAAGCTCGCCGATCGTGCTCGGCGCGCGCTCCCACAGCGCCAGCATCGCCAGATATTGCGGATAGGTCAGGCCAAGCGGCTCGAGCAGCGGGCGATAAACCTTGGTCATCAACCCGCTCGCCGAATAGAGCGCGAAGCAGAGCTGCTGGTCGAGACGCGGAACCGGGATCGCCCCGGCGGCATCCGCCGGGACATGCTTGGCTCTCGTTTCGACTTTTGTCGTCATGCCGCCTTTACCGAAAGCGCCACATCGACATTTCCCCTGATGGCGTTCGAATAGGGGCAGATCTTGTGCGCCTCCGATACAAGCGCTTCCGCCGCCGCCTGATCAAGGCCTTTCGTTTCGGCCGCGAGCGCGACGCCGAGCTTGAAGCCCTCGCCATTGGGGAGCAGGCTGACGGTGGCGGTCATCGCGGCGTCCTGAAGCGGCAGCTTCTGTTTGCGCGCGACGAAGCGGATGGCGCTTTCGAAGCAGGCGGCGTAGCCGATGGCGAAGAGCTGCTCGGGATTGGTAGCGCCGCCCGGCCCGCCGAGTTCCTTGGGCATGGCCAGATCGACTTTCAGGAGGCCGTCGCTGGTCTCGCCGTGGCCGGCGCGACCGCCGGTGACGTGAGCCTGTGCCGTGTAGAGTACCATATTATGTTTCTCCCTTTATCTTGTGCGCTATTATTTAGTACACAAGATAATATGCCGTCAACACCCGGATCCAGCTTCCGAGAATGGAGGCGTTCACAGCTTGGTGAAACGAAAAAAGGCGGCCGAAGCCGCCTCAGACTGCTGACGAACCCCGTCGATTTTCGGCGGGGTTTTGTTTTGCGCGTTGATTGAGCTTTGTAAATTGGTG
>NZ_VFVA01000029.1:0-70953 GCF_006442155.1 Mesorhizobium sp. B2-4-14
CGCCACGTCTTTGCCCGGCGTCTGACGAAACTGCCGGATCGGGTCATCAAACGTATCTTCGGCCAACAACTTGACGACGCCTGCCCCGAGGCCACAGAGAAAGTCGAGATCTTGTCGCCGCTTTGCGAGATTCACCGGCTCGATCTGCATGTCTCCGGGACGGTCGTTTTCGCCGTAAACCGGCCACTTCGTCACGAGCTTCACTATGCCAGTGGGCACGTCTGGGAATGCGTCGTATGACGCGTTGAAGTTCGCAAGCGAGGCTTCGTCCTTGAAGTATGCTGCCTGGAGCTTGGTCACCCGCAATGGTCCATCGAGCATCTCCATGCTCCCAGGCTTGGGTGCCTCTTCACCTTTTCGCTCGATACAAAGGAGCACCCTGTCCCCCGGCTCACCTTCCAACGTTGCCCAGGACGGAACCTCTCCGCTAAAACCGACCAGACCATCGCCTGCACTCGACTGGAGGTCCTGCGCGGCATCGGCTCTCAACGAACCACCAACATAGCCCGCAGCCAACGCAAGGGCGAAGTTGTCGGCGTGTATTGGCACGAGGAGTTCCCAAGCAGAACCCTTGATGTTGTCGCTTGGTTCGAGATCAAGCTCGAGTTCCCGCTTTCCGTCTGTCACTCAGCAGCCTCCAACTCTTCGAAATCGTCATTTGCCTCGATGGATTTTTCGAACACCGGGATGCTTTGTTCGAGCGACCCCAGCCCGACATACCGGCAAAGTTTAGCACTGGGACGGGGAAGAAGCTTGTACGAAGCGGGCAAACCGGCCTTGGGATCGATGTCTTTGAAGGCAACGTAAAGTTCGGAACGCGCGCGGGAGCTCATGACATATAGCGCCATTCTCTCGTTGAAGAATCCCGATGTGTCGACACTCATCCCTTCCATGCCGAGAAAGAATACAACGTCAAATTCAAGGCCCTTGGCGGACTGGGCGTGCAAGAAGGTGATCGTGTTCCCGCTTTCGAAGTCCAAGGCCTCATTGGTGTGGGTGCCATGGCCGCTCAGATACATCTGCAAATGGGGTGGCTTGGCTAGTTCGCTAACCCGCATTTTGACTTGGTTGTAGGCGCGTTTGACGTCAGCGCCGCCGCCGTAAACTATAACACCGACCTGCTTGCCAGAGCTTATCTTCGCCTTGCGAGCAATGAACTCGGCGATATCCCTATCATTCGCGGCGAATACCACCTGCGGGCTCTCGCCATCCGCATCGGGGAGCTCGGCAATGCCGCTCTCGTTACCGACTTGGAAGTGCTTAGCGAACTCTGCAATGGGGCGAGTGTTCCTGAAGTTCTTTTTCAAACCAAAAACCCGGTTGGCCGCACCACCGATGAAAAGGTAGTTCTTGATGTCCTTGATTCGGCTGTTGCGGTTGGCTTGCAAGCGTTGGTTGTCGTCCGCGAAAATTGTGATCTGCGCTTTAACGCCGAGGGCCTCCATCTGCTTAAGCATCATCCCAAGCGTCATGTACATTTGCGGAGGGAAGTCTTGCCCCTCATCGATGATGAGATGTCCCCACGTGAAGCGGCGGCTTGCGCCGTTGTGGAAGGCGTTGAGCGCTCTCGCGCAAATCTCGCCCCAATCGTGCGTCCATGAATCGCCCGCGATCGTCGGCGGCCAAGATCCGGTTGCGCGTTTCCACCATTTTCCTGCCCAAGAATGCATCGTGCTCACGCCTACTTTGGGCGCGACGCCCGACCGGCTGGAGGTGTACTTGGCGAGCACCTTGTTAAACATGATGACGTGCGGGTCTTGGCCGAGCTTCTCAAGCTTCTGTGCGCGATGAAAAGCCATCACGGTTTTCCCGGTACCCGGCGGCCCCACGACCAGTATCGCCCCATCGGCGGGCGCATTTCCGTAAATACGCCGTTGCTCTCGATCCAAATCGCTAAGAGTGGGAAAACGCATCCTTAGAGCTCGAGTACCTTGTTGAAATATCCAACTGGTTCACGCCTGCCGCGACCATTAGTTCGTCCGTCACTGGACACGAGCACGCGATCAAGAAGGACGTTCGAAAAAGTGCAGCTCGTCTCCGCTACCAAGGAACAAGCGTGGCACGCTGCGCGGTTTAGCCCGTCCACGCCTTGCGCGTCGAGTTCACGGCAAACTGGGTCCCCTGAACACCATTGGCTGCGGGAGACAGCGCGATAAATGACATCTTCCAGCCTTTCCGGCGTTCCCATTTCGCTCAGGCCGCCCATCGACCCCTCGGCGTCCGAGTCAGCCGTGTAGATCAACAGGCCAGCGTACGGCTGTGAGTCGGTACCGCAATAGATTCGTTCCCTAAGCGATGTGGAGGAGTAACCGCAATCAAAGGATAACTGGTTCAGAAGCAGGTGAGCGAAGCTGTGGACCATGATGAAGGTTGGGTTCGCATTGAATCCCATCCTGTCAGGAAGCCCAAGAGCCTCGGCACTCACGAGGTGGGAATGGGTGAATTCCTCGATCGCCTCGGCGTTCTCTAGCCTCCAGGCCGCTAACGCCGAGTTTGAGAACTCCAGGAACACTCCCTCACCAAGAACCATCATGGCAGGCAGCCAGTCCGGTTGTTGTCGTCCCAGCGACGGGGTTATCATCGCGTGCTTTTCCGAGACGTTCCGTCTTTGGAAGCCACGGAAAGCGCGAACCTCGCGAAGCCGCTCCACCCTCACGAAACGTTCGAAAAGCTGATCGAGAGCAAAACGAGCCGTCGGTTTCGCGGGGCGTGCGATTAGCCAGCGAGAATTTTGTCCCTTGGGGTTCGCGAGAACCGGGAACTCTTGGGCGAGGATTCCTTGCTGGCTAATTTCGGCCCTTGGCGGGCTGGGTGACGCGACGACGGGACTGGCGCCCAAATCCGCTTCGAAGCAAGCGAGGGCATCCTCCAGGCTAATACCGACCTCTTCCGCACGAGTCTCTAGGTTTGCGCGGCTTGATTGGATTGCCAGCGACGTGTCCCCGCCTTGCAACCGGACTAGGCTGGAAGCCATCTGCAGGGTACTCTGGTAGATCGCGTCGGCGCGGAGCTTTTCCCAGGCGTCTTTTTCGGTATCGCCGTCGATATCGAGCGCGGAAATCACGGAAGCGTAGTGCAGCGAGCTGGATCCTCGTGGTTCCATGTAGAGAGGCTTGGGTGCGCCCGGGTTCTTCTTGTTTTCCAGGTCAACGCAGGTCGAGGCAGGCTCACCGGGCTGGTATCCACGGCATTTCTGCGGAAGGGGACCATCCGCGATGCCTTCCAAGTTTCCCATGGCCCCGCAACTGCACCGGATAATCATGCTGGAGAAGTCGCCGCCGCTCTTGCCAGTCACTTCGAAATGCAGGCGTGACGTAGCGCGACTGCAGGCGCCGTGTTGCGCAGGCTCGTGGCCTCGGTGGGCCCACCAGTACCAATCGATCTCGTCGATGTGTCCGTTGTCACAGGCGGCAACGAACCGCATGGGAACCAAGCGCGCGTTCTTGCACTTGGCACCATCACAAGTTGGCCGGGGGAGGCTGCCGTCATCCCTCACCAGTTCCCGGTCTTTATCCTGCGTCCACCTTATCATCTTGCGGCACTCGGGGCAGAAGTGCCAATGTGGGAAGCGCAATATCGCCACCGATTCCGTCGGCTGTTTCAGCTGGCGTGGCCGAAGCCAATCGGTGAGCGAGCCAACCTCGATCTTCTCAAGGTTGTAGCCTTTCGCCCAGCTGCCTGTGCCACGGACAAAGAATGACTGCCCATCGATCTCGCAAAGCGATCCAATACCAAAGGGGCTTATGAGCTGCGCGCTACGGATTGTTGGCTTGGGCAATTCCCATGTCCTCCAGCGTGATTTCCTTGTCGACATGCCGCATCGATTGCAACGTATGCCAGCCTGCCCCGTCGACTTTCTTGTTTCCGTAGCGCACGAGTAGGTGCGGGCGCTGTTGTTGGCTTGCGAAGGTATACTGCAGGCCATCGACGGAGCGAGCCCATCCTCTCCACTCGGAAACCTTCTCGGTCAGCTTCGCCGAAATGCGTTCTCGCTCTTCCGCTTCGGTCGGTCCGTCGTAGGCTTTCAAAAGGCGCTGTTCGAGATGAGTAATGACGGCAGCGACCAATGGCTCGGTCGGATCAAATTGCCTTGCAGTCGAGTTTCGCCTCAACCTCGTTCCATGTCGCACTACGGTCACTAGCGCGGCGTGCAGCCCCCTTTCGATCGCGGGTAACGCCCCAGGGGTCACGCTTGTGGGCTCGACAAAGCTGTAAAATCGTTCGTGGTAATCGCGAAACGACTCGTAATGCGAACGGTCCCTCGGCTTGCTGGGAGAATAGGCGGCCACAACCAGCCCGGGAACCGCGCCGCGCCCGACACGGCTCGTTGCCTGGATATACTCCGCACTTAGCTTGGGCTGACCGTTCACCATCATCATGCCCAGGCGGTCGATGTCGACGCCGACGGAGATGATGTTGGTGCAGGGAACCACGTCGATTGCGGGTTGGTCGGGTCTATGACGCCGCGCCAGCAGTTGCCTAGCTCTCGGTACGGGTGTTTCGGCGTGGGCCTTCAACTCGAGAATTCGGAAGTTTGACGGCCGCTCCACCGTCACGTCCGTCGCGTAGACTTTCATGCGGGTCGGGATCTCGTCGCGGGTTGCATTAACGATTCGACCAAGTTCGCGCTTGCTGTTGTGATAGGCAACGAGCGTCCAGTATGCATCTGCTTCGTTTGAAGTGAGCTGACCTTCATCAACGAGCTCGAACGATGACTGGAGAAGCGTCGCCATGGTCCACGAGGCAGCGACCGTTGATCGTAGCCCTTGCGCCATGACACCTGCATATAGTCTCGATCTCTCCTTGTTGCCTGTGTCTAGCTTCGAGAAAAAGGAATCCTCCGCGCGCAACCCGGGCGATGGGAATACCATCGAGGGCCTGCCGTAGATCCTACGGCACTGGACCGACGCGTTCCGGATCGTTGCCGTGGAAGCGATTACCTTCGGTGGCTTTCCAGCCGTCGCCATCAAGGTTTCGAAAGCCGCCTCGTAAATGCCTGCCAAGGTGCCCAGCGGACCCGAGATCAGGTGCAGCTCGTCCTGAATAACGAGGGAGGGTGACGACCAGCCCGTCCCGACTCCAAGCAAGACTCCGCCGTGTTCCTTCCAGGGGATCATCGCGAACTTGTCGATGGTCCCCAGCAGGAACGACGGGGGCGCACGAAACAACTGTTCGTCGATGAAATAGACGGGAAGACTCTCGTGAAAGGCGCAATCTTCCTCCGGGCACCGCGTCGTAAAACTGTTTGCAGTTGCTAAGAAACCGTAGAAGGACTCATCCGGGCTGCCATCCGGCTTTGCCTTCCTCTCCTCCGGAACAAGCAATGTTCCACACGATGGGCAACTCTCTATAGGGAAGGGATTGGCATCCCGGGGCTGGCTCGAATCGAGGAGCTCTTGCGTCGGTGTGAGAGCTCCATCTTTGTCGCCCGCGAAGGAATTGGGGCTAACGTCGCCTCCAACGAACAAGCCGATAGAGAATTCCTCCTGGCCCACCGTCGTATCGCCGGCTGCCGCCAATTCCCGCCTGATCATCTCCATGGCGCAAATCACGCCGGCAGTACGCTGGAACTGGTCAGCGGTCAGAAAGCGGTAAGTGTACCGGTTGATAACCCCGGTCCCGCCACCAGATTTCCCATCGACAATCCGCCTCCGGAAGAGCTCGAACGCGGACACGAAAAGGTATGCCTCGGTCTTACCACCACCCGTCGCGAACCATATGACATCCACAAGTTCCCGGTCCGTGAGCTCCTCGCCCGCGAGAGAAGGGAGCACGAGGAGAAAAAAGGCAAGCTGGAACGGACGCCATTGCGCCGGGTTGGCAAAGTAATCGATCGGGGCCGTCTCGGCCCTTCCAAGGTCGAAAGGCCCTTGGAGCCCGTCCTTGCGGCCACGACCCGAGGCACGCGCGGCGTGTGACATGGACATCAGCATTGCGCGGTTGGCGAGCATGAAGCAGCGGGCGATATCAGCATCGCGTTCCATTATCCCGATGCCTTGCTTCATTCGCGCTGCACTCCGCTCGCAGCGTCCTATCATCCTCGAAGCATCGTCCTTCAGATTACGATCAACCGATAACGCCGATTGGGAAGCTATCCACTCCTCGTAGAACTCGACTAGTCTCGTGAGGCGGTCGATCAATTCGGGGCCACTCAGGTCGCCACTGGCCAAGGGGGCGATCTTGAACAACTCGTCGTCGTCGAAGGTGACCTGTTCGCCATCTCTCACAACCGAGAGATTATCGAAGACCGGCCGCCACACGTGGGCTGTGGGCAGCGCCTCGGTTTTTACCCATTCGCAGCGGCCTTTCTCGAGGTTCCAATCGGTGGCAACGCCGTGGCCCACGGCGTAAGGACGTTGCTCGCCGTATATCACACGGAGTTCTCGTTCCTCATCGGAAGGGGGCACATACCGGGCGGCGGGGTACTTGAGGATCTGCCCATCAACGGGCTCGGCTCGCATCGAGACCTGGTAGAGCGTATCGTCACTCGACCTCGCGTTCTTTGCCTCATGAATGTTCGACAAGCTCAGCGTTAAGAGGATTTCCCCGTTGGCTAGTGTTCGAGAAAGCACCTCTAATGAAGCATGCTTCTCCAGGACGAGCGTCGCTTCCAATCCCTCTACGCCAACGTCTCTAGTCGAAGCCTCCAACTGCCTGCGCTGCCACCAGCCCGTCGCCTTGCCTCGCCCCTTAGGCGCTTTTTTCTGGCTCGCGGGATCAGGCTGGACGTCGGTATTGTCGGTCGTGCTTTCTGCTGCACTGGATTTCGAGACGCTGCCCAGATCGTGATCGTCAAAAGCCTCTCCAGGTTTGATGGGTGCATAGACGGCTGCCCCGACGGTGACTCTTATCGTGCTACCAGGCGAAACACATAGCGACATTCCCATGGAAGCCGGGAGCGTTGCGTTGGACATGCTGAGCGGATCGTCGGCGTCTTCGTCGGAAGCGTCCTCGGCCTCGTCGCCACCAAGGTCGGGGGTGGCCCGCTCGGCGCGAGGAAAGAGCATTCCTTGCATGTACGCCAAGCTCATGCGACCCTCGATGATCTCGTCGTCATGCGTCCCACTCGGCCCGGGTCTACCTAGGCCAGGACCGATCAGCCTATCTCGCGTCTCCCGAAGGATTTTTTCCCTGCCAAGCATTCAGTACCCCCCTTTGCCCCGCACTTTGCGAGGCGACTTTTTCCGTCAGTTCGGCCACGGAGCGACTCGTTGCCACGAGCGCCAGGGCATGGTTCGCTCGCGAGATTGCCTTGTAAGCGCTGGACGCAAACCCGTGCTCTTGGCTCAACCCAGCCACGCAGACGAGTGGTCGCTCTAAACCCTTGAAGTCCTCGATCGTCGCGACAAGAACACAGTCCCTGGGCTTACCGCCCAATGCACGATGGCTCAATGCTTCTGACCGCACGTTCCTGGCGGAAAGGAGCTCAACGGCTTTCTCGATATCGTTTTCCCTCGGCACCAGCATCGCGATCGAACTGCGCGGCAGGCGGTCATCGTCGTGCAACCACTTTCGCACCACCGACGCCGCGCGGGGAAGAACTTCGCTTTCCATTTCAACCAATTGGAGGTCGACGATGCCGCTGTCGGGCTTACTACTTGGCTTGCCGACATCAGCGCCCGCTAGAATCTTTATGGCCTCGACGATCTTTCCCGCGTTGCGGATGTTATTCTTCAGATTCGTCAGCATACCCATGGATTTTAAGTACTCAAGGCAGTCTTGGTCCAAGGGAAAGCTCGGAGACACTTGATAGTTGGGATCGCCGAACCACCGCCAACGCCCATTTTCCCACCCACCGGCCACAACCTTGTCAATCAGGTCGATGCAATCGAGAGAACAAAGATCCTGTCCCTCGTCGACTATCAAGACATCCCACTTTCTTCTTTCATCGACAAACTTGGGAACTTCGTCGATCGCCGCGATCGTGATTCTGTCGGGGAATCCCTGATTAGCCAAGAAACTGGCAAGATAATTGCTCCGGGTGAGGAATAGGACGGAACGCCCCTCCGCTACCTCGTAACGTGCACATGCGGCGGCAACAAACGTCTTTCCCGTACCGGCGCCACCAGCAATCATGATCCGCTGATTTTCCGAAATCGCGTCGAGCTTCTCGTACTGCTCGGTAGTAAACTGGTAGAGCCTCTGCTCGACGTCGCGCAGCTGGCTATTAAGCGAAGGAACACGTTCGAAGTTTGGTCGCAGGGAATCGGAGATCGCTTTCACCAGATCGGGGGAGAGGTCTACCGGATTCTTTTGCTTCGAAGCCCAATGGTCATAGGCTCCAGCCAAGAACTTCTTAAAAGTGTTGTGCCCCTTGCAGTCTTCTTCGTACGCGGTAATCTCGTCTGGATGCTCAGGTAAGAGCGTCGAACGATCGCTGGTGAGCCGCGGGATATCAGTGAAAACAACTGCCCAGCCCCTAGGGACGCCATTCAGCTCTCTGTAGAACTTGGGATTGAGGTAATTCTTTTCCAGAGAAAAGTAAGCCGATTTTGCTTGCTGTGCCGGGCCTTCGTTTTTCCGGTTGGTTTCGTTGTTTCGACTTGTAAACTCCCATAATCCGTTCTTGCAGGCAACTCGTCCGCCCTTGACCTCAAGAAGCAGAATTCCACGCCGTCCAATCAGGAAGAAATCGGCCTCGCCCCACCGCTTGTACTCGTGGTGGCCGATGTTAAGGGAATGGAGAGCGACGTCGTAGGGGCTGAAGCCCACTTCGGTTAAGTATCCGAACACTCTCCTCTCAGCGGCGGAGTCGCAGTCCAGAATCTGGGCGGGAATTAGTCTCATGGCCCCCTGAGATGCTTTCCAATCGCCGGCTTCAATGGCGTAGTTGGACAAAGGACTGGTAGCCTGACAAAGTTTATTATGCAATCTGCAGTTCGCCCAATTCCCATAGCTCGGCGGATGGGTACGCCGACTTGTCTGCCTGACCTGTCAGAAAGTTCGCAAATATCCCGGCTTTCTTCTCGCGGCCTAGAGAGATTTCTGCGCGAGCGGCGGGGCAGGCCGGGGGGCGGAGGTCGGGCTGGCAGCAACGCGGCCCCCACGCGGGCGGAACGACGGGGATCGAGCACCAAGCATGGCTGACAAGCCGGGTCCCAAACCGAACATGCGCGATCTTATGGCGGCAGCCGCATATGTGCTTCTGCACTGGGGATGGCTTGAAGAAGAAGTTCGTGCGCGCATTCAGGCAGTAGAGCCAGATCGCGACATATCCGACGGGTCATCGTTGTGGGTCCACTGGCGTGAAGTTGAGCCCAAGGTTTGCCTGCGAGTGCGAAGCGGCATCCAGCCGCTTGTCGATGTTCGGAATTGCCTCGCGCACGGGCTATGCGGTGCAAAGGCGGACCCGCGTAGCGACGACGAGCCACATGTGATTTGCCGAACGGCTATCGGCGAGCGAGCGATCAAAATGTCCGAGTTGGAGAGCGTGGCTGACGCACTTCACCTTGCAAGGAATGACGTTCGCGACACCCCCGTTGACGCGCTGGTGGGAAAACTGGTGGGAAAGACTGTGCCGCAGAAGTAAGAACCGCAGAAATATGGGCTTTTCGGGTCTTGACTGGCGGAGAGGGAGTCCGTCCGCCTAACTATCGCCCAGGTCCGCCGAGTTCCGAAAGCTAAATGAAATCATATCCATGGGAGCGGAAATCGTTCCGAAGAGTTCTGCCCGTATCCGGCCAAATCCAATGCTTGTTTGTAGGTAGAAATGTAGGTATATTTCGACCTTATCCAAACGATGAGGTCGGGCCGTGGCGCATATCAATAAGCTGAGCGCAGTCGAGGTGGCGAAGAAATCGAAGCCGGGCACCTACGGCGACGGCGGCGGGCTCTATCTGCAAGTCACGAAGAGCACCTCCAAGAAAGCGAGCGAGGGCGAAGTTACTAAGTCCTGGCTCTTCCGGTTCATGCTCGCCGGCAAGGCTCGGTCCATGGGGCTCGGGGACGTTCAGACGTTCAATCTGAAGGAGGCGCGGGAAAGAGCTCGGGAGGCCCGCCAAAAGGTCACCGATGGCATAGACCCAATCGAGCAGCGTAACGAAAAGAAGGCGGCCGTTCGCGCCGAGGATGCGAAGCGGGTGACTTTCAAGCAGGCGTCGGAGCGCTACATCGCCGCGCACAAGGCAGGCTGGAAGAACGCGAAGCACGCGGAGCAGTGGAAGAACACGCTTGAGACCTATGCTTGGCCCACCATCGGAGATCTGCCCGTAGCGAAGGTGGAGACCGCCCACATCATGCAAATCATCGAGCCGATCTGGACTGACAAGACAGAGACGGCTAGCCGCGTCCGGGGCCGGATCGAGATGGTGCTGGATTGGGCGACGGCCCGGCACTATCGCAGCGGCGACAACCCGGCCCGGTGGCGCGGCCACCTCGACAAGCTTCTGCCTGCGCGATCCAAGGTTGCCAAGGTCCAACACCATGAGGCTTTGTCCTACACCCAATTGCCTACGTTCATGGCGCGGCTCCGCGCGATGGACAGCATCTCGGCTCGAGCATTGGAGTTCACTATCCTGAACGCCGTCCGAACCGGCGAGGCAATCGGCGCGACCGAGGAGGAGTTCGATTTCGACACGAAGATTTGGACAATCCCTGCCGAGCGAATGAAGTCGAGTCGGCCTCACCGAGTGCCGCTATCAGATCGCTCGATCGCCATCCTGAAAAGCGTCCCACGCGAGGCTGGTAGCGCCTACGTGTTCCCCGGCGCCCGAACGGGAAAGCCGCTCAGCAACATGGCGATGTTGGAGTTGCTCCGAGGCATGGAGGGAATGGAAGGACTGACCGTCCACGGCTTCCGCTCCACGTTCCGCGACTGGGCAGCGGAGCGGTCCAACTTCCCGCGTGAAATTGCGGAGGCCGCGCTTGCGCATGTCCTGTCCGACAAGACTGAGGCCGCTTACCAGCGCGGCGACATGCTGGACAAACGCCGTCGCATGATGACGGCGTGGGCTGGGTACTGCGGCTGAGTGGCGTTCTATGCGCCGCGCGACAGCTTTCGATAATCGATGCGAGAATTTGCGACACGCTCGCTCGCAATGGTCGGGTCACTTAAGACGCGCTCGATCCAGGCTCGCTGGTCTTGATCCACCATCACCACTTTCAGCATTGCGAGAGCATCGTTCTTAAACAGCTCTTCGCGCATCAATCCGGGGTGCTGTTTCTGATACTGGGTTAGGATGTCCACCATGGAACGAGCGTGCGGCACAAAAGCAATAAGCGTCACGATATCGGTTCCTGCCTCTTTGACATCCCAAGCCAATGTCACGAGGGCCAAACGAGAGGCGGTTTCCAGTTGGGAGTATCCGCTTTTCAAACTGAGACATGCGACCCCGAGCCCGTAGCGGGTCAAGTCGTAGCCAAGGTATTTCGCGTATTCCTCTACGCTATCCAGATCGACGGGCGTCGATTTGAGGCCGGGCTCATTGCGCGAGGGCGGTGTGTCAACCAGCCGCTTTAGAAATGTCAGCCCCGCTGGCGTGATCCAGTAGAAGGTAGGCGGCTCTTTTCCTTTGAGTGCTTGCCAAAGCGATGCGAATGTCCGCTCAGAATCGATGAAGCCGTTTCTGACCAAGCCGGCGACGCAGGCCGCCAGAACCGGCTGCGGCTGACGAAACGCCAGTTCCAATTCAGCCCAGTTAAGAGCCGAGACTTCGAATGTGCGGCCATCCCGCTTCACTGTCATTCTGCGGCTTGGATGTCCGCTCTCGATGATTTCGAGAAGTCTCTCCGCATTGTCGCCTATGCTTGGTAGAGACATCGCAACCGTTTCCCCGGCCATTCACTCCGAATTGCTCGTCTTATATGACGTGGTTTCGTAGAGTGCCAGATGTTGCTCTGACTAAATGGATGTCAGGGAACGGGTGGGCTGGAATGTCCGGCGCTTGCGGGTGGAAAAAGGCATGTCGCAAGACCACCTTGCGTATGCCGCCGAGGTTGAGCGCGCGTACGTCGGATACCTAGAGCGCGGCAAACGGAACGCAACGATCAGCACGCTCGAAAAGGTGGCGAAGGTACTCGAACATGACGTGTCCGAGTTGTTCGCAATCCCGCCGAAAAACGCCTCGCCGATTGCTGCGCTAAAGTCAGGGCGCCGGAAGGTCTGAGGACTGGAAACGAGCCACTGACGAAGTTCCAGACAATTCCTGACAAACACGGGGATTTAGATGCCTCTAATCGAGAACGCTCCCCGCATATTTCGTGAACACGGCGGCTTGGAACCGGGTGCCCGGCTTGTTAGCGACGAAGAATATTAGCGACAGCTTGACGATGCCGCCGGCCGCGCCAGAGTCTTGACATGGCAAGGGGCATCGACATTGGCGATGAGGTCGCTATCACCGCGACCGTGCGGCGCCGGGTGACAGAGGACCGCGTGAGCGTCTCGATCCCGTCCTACGGCTTCCCGCACTCCATTGTGGACCGCACATCGAAGGTGACAAAGGGCCAGCCGGTCGAGTTGATCGGCGACATCACTCATATCGACGGTGAGTGGGTGACGTTAAATCTCGGTGTGCCGGTGACGGTGAACATAGACACGCTTCGGCTGGTTACGGCCTACAAGCCGCCGACGAGGAAAACGCCGCTGGTGGACAAGCCGACGTGAGCAACTTTGGAGGCGCGGTGACCGGTCTAATCAGCAAAGCGTTTCGCAAGCCACTCCGTCGCCATCGCGATCCAGCTTGCGGCCCCAGGAGCAGTTGTGCAGGTACCATTGCGCCTCGTCGCATGAGCTGATTTGCGAGCAGTACCTCCGCGGCTGACAGGAATAGCTTTGCGCGACCTGTGGGCGGCTCATAATGCCGAGCGGCTGGCTTGAGGGCGCGGCGTTGTCAGCATGGTCCACTCGCCAATCCCACGGCGCCTCAAACGCTCCGACCCACAGCCCGACCTTTGCCGCCTCCGCCTTCGCTTGCAGGGACACATAAGCTCCGTGGCTGTACCTCGGCCAATCGAGGGCCTGACCATGCTCGACCATCCATCCGGCAACGCTGGCCCCATCTGCCCGTGTACAGTCGCCGATAAAGCGTCCGTAGCGGTCCCACGTGACGAACCTGCACTGGACCGGTTTGGAGGCAGCTAGGAACTTGTCCAGTGCCTCAGCCGACCGACGCCCGCAAGGATATTCGAAGCCCTTGGCATCGTTGCAGTACTGCTTGCTCTCCGGCGCGTCGATCCCATTGAAGCGAATACGCTGCCCGTGGACCTCGATCGTGTCGCCATCGATGACGGAGGCGACGCCCGTGATCGGCTTCGGCTGCTTCGATCTGATTAAGTTCGGCAGATTGACCTCCCGCAAGCCGTCGCTGTACTTCATCGCAGTCAACACGGCTAAAGCACCGGCCGCTGCGATTGTCACGAAGCTCAGACGTCGCGGGACGCTCGCCCATCGGAGCGAGCGCGATCGCTTTGGGCTGCGACGACGCCACTGGTCAGACCGATTGTCGTGCCGAGACCTGTCCACGTTCCCTAGCTCAAAGTTTTTTGGCCGCTTCGACATTTTGCTGATCAAGGATTCGAGCAAACTTCTCGTCCAGTGGCTTGAGAGTGTGCTTGAGATCGAAAACTGTGTTTCGCGATCCAAAATGCTTCAGGGTGATTTGGCTGGATGGACTGGTCCACACGTAAACGTCGTTATCGAATTTTCCGCCAGCTTGATTTTGCCAAACCTCGACGGTGTGCTGCGGCTCTCCGTAGGCCTTTACCATCACAGGAACCAATACCCCAGCCATGTCCGCAGGCCCGGAGGTCTGAATCCAAAACAGCCTCGGCGTCAAGCTGTCGTCTGGAAGGAAATAGAACTCGGTTGAAACCATCGTGTCGGCCAACCCTAGCCCGGCGTCGAAGACCATCGAGGTATCTGAGTCCGTGAAAAAAAAGGCGCATTTGATCATCCCAGACTTCTGGAAAACGTCGCTGAATAGCTGCGCCGTTTCGTAGCCACTGTCCTTGGATCTCGCTTCATCCGAACAAACAGAAAATGCACCCGCATCCTTGTCTTTGTCGGGAAACGGTGTCCTTTTGAACTCCTGCAGGCTCATCCCCAGTTTGAAGTCGCGACGGGCGAAGGCGTCAGGCCAAGGGTTAGGGGGGACCTGCTGCGCTGCAGGGCTGGGCTTTACGCGACCTGTCTTTGTTGCCTCGACGGCAATCGGTGCGCTGACCGTTCCAGTTGATCCAGAAGCACTCACCGTTGCGCCGAGCGCGTCGAAGTCGAGCAATGCCTGCGATTGCGCTTTCGCGATGCAATCGACGTCGCTTCCGCAGGCAGAGCGTTTCCTAAGAAACGATTTCGCTGTTGCGACCGCCGCTTTCCGGTTTAGCTGCTTCGCTTGACCGAACGCTGCCGTAGTGAGTTTGTCATTCTCAGCCAATTGATCGTTGCTGCAGATGGTCACCTCGTCGGCCTTCCCTGCGGTAACGCAATCGAAACTGGGAGAGGTTGTTTGCGCATGAGCGGCGGTTACCTCGACGATGCCGAGCGAGGCAGCTATAAGGTAAGATGCTAACAGACTTGTCGTTCTTATACTGATCATCAATAGCCCTTAGCGGTTAGTCGCTGTGCTCCTAGCGTCGACGGCGCTTGCGCTAGCACCCTGAAATTCCCAATTCCCGCGCCGCAGCGCATCTCATAGCAACACCGGTTCCGTTCATTGAAAAGACCCTAAAGGTCTCTTCGTTGTTGCACATCGCGGTGATCGTGCCATCGCCAAGCCGCCGTGCGTCGACAACCAGAGGGCAGGCATCTGACGGAAAGTTGTCTTGAATGATCTGTTGCGCGATCTCGGCCGGCTCACCGTTAGGAGCGCGGCTGAACTGAGCGTGGGCCAGAGACGACGTCGTCAGCGCAGTTACCATGATGGCGACAACCCTTGTAGTCGTGGCGTTCACATTGCCCCTCCTGGACGGCTCTCTGCCGAACGGCCGCCGCACCGCGAACCGTCTGCAGCCACACTGTCGTCGGTGGGGCAACGGCCTGCGTATCCGCCGCCGCCACCGGGACCGGACTTGTAGCGCTGGATGACGATTACGCTGCGCGCGCCGTCCCCCTCGATGTGGGTGTTGTTGCTATTTGGATTGAACGGATCGACCGTCTGCAAAAGCCGGTTTGTGTTGTTGGCGTCCCCTGACGCCAGCGTCATTGTGTCGTAGTTGTTGAGATAGTCGGCAGCACAGCCCGAGAGGAGGGCCGCAGCCGGTGCGGCAAAATACAAACGCCAATGCATAAAGGTATCCCCCGACACCGAATGCCATAATGCACCATTTGCTTTTTATTGTCGATTCTTTGTTGGGCAGCTTGCGAATCTCGCCGCACTAAGGAAAGTTGGCAACGGGTTAGGGATTCTTGGGGGAATCATGAAGCGATTTGTCTTGACCGGCGCTGCTTTCGTTTGTTTTGTAGGCTGTGCCACGCCACCGGATAAAATAGCAGGGTTTCCCAATGCTGGTCCCTGTACACAAGCTGACCGAGAGCGCTTGGCTGTTTTGACCAATCAACAGAATAAGGCTGCGACCGGCGACGCTCTTGGGGTGTTCCTGATTGGTGTTCCGGTGTCTTCATTGTCGGGCGGCGATCACGAAACCGAAATTGCCGTTCTCAAGGGACGTTGCGGACCGCCAAAGACCTAAGAGAACGGTGGGGCGTTGTTTTGGCAGTCGGTGGCGAGTAGGCAAATGCGAATAGTGGTCGCGGTATCAATTGGGACGATTAGTTTGGTGTTGGCAGCGGCGAGCGCACAAGCCCAAGACCTCGCTTTATTACTGTTCGACGGCGCAACAGGAACCAAGTTTGCCGGCTGCCTTAACTGCGGTCGGTACGATGATGTTGCGGTATGCAATAAGTACGGCGATTTTGGCTCAAAGTACTCAGATAATAGTATCTGGAACAAATACGGACAGTTCGGCTCGAAATACGAAACCAATAGCCCTTGGAACGCGTATGGAGAAGGGTTACGGGTAGTTGACAAGGATGGACATTATTATGGTCGTTTCACGCTATCAGTAGCGGAGCAATCCAAGATCGGTTTGATCCAATCACTTCTGGGAGCTTATCAAAAGACTGACGACCTCGACAGCTTGCGCGATTTGTTATGTGAATAATGCAGTACGCATTGCCGCCCACGTCGCTTCCTTCGTCCAACCGGCATGGAACTGGCAAATAGGCGTTAGCAAGAAGCCATTCGGAAAGGACCGTTTTAATCAGATCGGTTCGCGAAATGGCCATCTCGCCAGCGATCGCTTTCAACGCGCGTCGGCGGTTCGCCGGTCCAGGTCGATTCCCTCGATATTCCGCAGCATGAGCGCGGCGCGCCGGAGCATCACTTACAGATCGCCCCGCGATGCGTCCGCGATATGATCGGGCCGCGCTTTCCAGTTCCTGCACGAATTGATGGCGGGAAATAGCCGCGCCCCTTATTTGCGGAGTTCGTGGGCGAGGGCGTTAAGCGCCTTAGTCATAACGGCAACGGCCTCAAGGTTGATCGCGATTTCGACGTCCTCGCCAAGCGTCTGCAGGGTCAGAACGCCGACCTTAGTCTCCCCGTCATCCATCATTCCGATTGAAACGCCAGTTGGCATATGGGGTGGTTGTCTCAACATCTCTGCGATCCTTCCGAGGCTCCGATGTCGCTTGGATACACCAGTGAACAAAATAGGAACGAAAATGTCAAGCTGCCATTGACCGGCTAGGAATTTGTTCCCTATTCAAAGGCATCGGCGGATGGAAATGGAATGGCGGGTGCCCCGGCGCTCGACGGCGAAGCTATGGCAAAAACTCCGGAAGACAATTTTCGGATCGAGGTGTGGGACCGCGAAGAGAAGGAGCGGGCCGAAACGATCTGCCGCTCGCCCGATTTCTTCATCAGCCAAGCCGCTTGGCACTCTGCCATTCGGCGTAGGCCGGGGATGCTTCTGATCCATCGCAATGCCAATCATACGATGGAAAAGCTGCTCACGCCGGGGGAACCGACCGTGCCGCCCGAGACCATTGTGGACGGCAGCATTCACGCCGGCCTGGACGTTGCGCTTGGCGATTTACGGAGTTGGCACACGCTTCGCGCCTGGTGCAAGAACTGCTCCCACCATGCCCCGGTGAAGCCTGAGGCGCTCATTCGACGGTACGGGAAGGGGGCGCTGTTTAGCTCCGTGGAGCGGGCGCTGTTTTGCACCAATTGCGACCGAGGAGGGCCGGTGAGGTTGGAGATTTTGTCCATGCAGAGGTGAGGGCTTGTCGCGCTCAGGGTGGGAAGGCGGATCATGCGAAATGAACAGACAGAAGTACTTATGGCAACTTCGCTCTTGACGGAATTGGACCAATAAACCCAATAGAGGGTTTGGGAGGGCGGCGGCATGACTGCTGAAGAACTCGAAGCGCTGCTTGCGGGTGCTGAGGAAACGGATCGGCTCGAATTCAAGGGGCCGATGTCTTGGAACAAGCATACACTGGCCAAGGACATACTTGCTTTGGCCAACGTCCAAGATGGCGGGACCATCGTCATTGGCATTGAAGACGAGACACTGGTGCGTCAGGGAGTTACAGTCGAGCAGTCGGATACATATGTTGCTGATCATATGCGCGACCAGATTGCAGAATATGCGGACCCGGAAGTCAGGTTCTCGGTGCGCAAGCCAACTGATCACAATGGCCTCCGGTATGTCGTTATCCAGGTGGCGCCATTCGAGACCTTACCGGTGATCTGCAAAAAGGACGGCCGAGATGTTGAAAAGGGCTCGGTCTACTTCCGCAGTCCCGCCGCCAAACCTCAAAGCGCCCGGATTTCAAACTCCACGGATATGCGGCGCGTAATTGAGCGCTCAGTGGCAAAGAGATGGGCGGAGCTGCAACAGATAGGTTTGGCAGCCGCCCCTGCCGGGCCTGCACATGACTATGACCAAGAGCTCGGGGGGCTTTAGAGGAATGGACGCGGCGCTGCTGGAAGACATCAAAGGGGCGGGATATTGGCGGGTTAATCTCCGACCACTTTCCGTACTTGGCGAAAAGCTCTCCATTCAAAAGTGTCGAGACACTGTTTCGGCCAGCAGTGTCCAACTGCGAGGGTGGGATTACCCGCACATACAACACGGAAACGATCAATACGGCGGCGTCGAAAACGGCGATGGCTTTTTCGAATCGTGGACAAGCTTTTTGAATCATCGCGAGTTCTGGCGGATGTACCAGAGTGGGCAATTCCTTCACTATGCTTCAATGTGGGAGGATCGAGATGACTCTGTCGATACCGCCCGACCATTCCTCTCCATCACGGGTACAATCTATTTCTTCACCGAGATCGTCGAATTCACCAGCCGATTGGCTAACGGACTGCAATTCAAGGACGGCTTTGCGATTTCGATTGAGGCGCACCACACTCGTACTAGGCGGCTTTGGGTCGGGCCAAATCGAATGCCATTTTTTGCGCCAAAAACAACTGCTGCCGAAAATGTGGCAGTTGATGCTAAAATGACGGTAGATGGAGCTCAGAGCTCGCAGCAAGTTGCGCTGGCCATGTGCAAAGAATTCTTTGACCGATTTGGTTGGAACCCAGCCGACGATCAAATTCAGGCGGATCAAATCCGGCTGTTAAAACAACAGTTTTAGCCTCCGCACCATCCAATCAGTGCCCTGCGAGAACGGAGAGCGGCTGAGCACGGCGCGCCATAAATTTTGCACAAAATTTGCGAGGGCCCAGGTTAGGGGGACCCCGCCGCCGGCACCAGCGAAAGCCACCCCCGCCACTCGCTCGTAAAGAGGGGGGTGGGTTCGAGTTCAAGAGCCATACGCACTGATTCGCCCGCATTGGCCGCGTGGTGGGCGCGGGCGTTGCCCCGGTCATGTGGCCGTGCGATGGCATGAACGCGCGTCCACGGCCCGCCCACGGCCACGGCGCACATGGTCGCCCGACACGCCATCGGCCACGATCCGCGCCACGCCCGAAGCGCCATTGCCCAGGCCTCCGCACCGTTCAAAAAACCCCTCCGCATTCGCCGTTCCGCGAGCCCGGATTTCCGGGCATTTCCGCAGCCCAATTTTGCGTTCAAAAACCATTTGTTTTTCGCACATTCGCGCTTGACTGCCGTACACCAGCGGAGCGACATTCATCGAGCAAATTCAGACACTTAACGCGGCCAAGCCGCACTTTCCAACGGAGACAAACCATGCAAGTCACCCGCACTTTTTCGCATCGCGAGTTCGGCCACCTGGGCGAAGCCACTTTGGCCGTTGAAAAGGGCAAATGGACGCTCGACGGCCAAGCACTTCCAGACGCCTCGGTTGAGTACCTTATGGGTTTCGCCCTCCAATCCCTGCAGGACGCATACGCGGGCGCGAAGAGCAAGGAAGCGGCCAGCGCTGCTTTCGACACTAAGCGCAAACGGCTGATCGAGGGCGTGATCGGTCGCCCGGCTGGCCAGACGGAGGAGCCGCACGTTCGGTTCATCCGTCAGATGGTCCGCAATGCCCTCAGCCCCGACAACAAGGCCCGCTACGAGTCCACCGACGCGAAGGCGCGGAGCAAGTTCCTCATGGGCCTTTTCACGGGCCTTCCCAACGCGAAGCGTGACCGTCTCGACGCGCAGGCGCGGACTGCCTACGAGGCATCGCTCGCCGCGAAGGCCGCGACCGAGTTCGAACTGACCATCTAGGCATCGCTAACGTTCTGCTGGGCGGCTCGCGAAAGCGCGCCGTCTAGTTGAATGCTAGGCCATCGAAAGGGTGAACCCATGCGCGCCGCACTCTATCTCCGCGTATCCACCGACCAGCAAACCACCGACCGGCAGGAGCGTGAACTCCGCGAAGTGGCCCAGCGAACGGGCTGGGCGATTGTCGAGGTCTATCGTGACCATGGTATTAGCGGCGCAAGCGCCAGGCGCCCCGCTTTCGATGCACTCTGTAAAGATGCCGCGCGCCGTCGCTTCGATGTCGTGATGGCGTGGAGCGTTGACCGGCTGGGCCGTTCGCTTCAGGGCCTTGTCGCCTTCCTTTCCGACCTCCACGCCCTCCGCGTTGACCTATTCCTTCATCAGCAGGGCATCGACACGACCACCCCTGCCGGCAAGGCCATGTTTCAGATGATGGGCGTGTTCGCTGAATTCGAGCGGGCGATGATCAGCGAGCGTGTGAAATCGGGACTCAATTCGGCTCGGGCGAAGGGCAAAAAGCTAGGCCGTCCCCGCGTCTCGAAGGCGACAGAGGAGGCGATTGCCCGCGACCACGGAAGCGTCCGCGCCTTGGCGGCAAAGCATCGCGTGAGCGTCGGCACTGTGCAGCGGATCAAGTCCGAATTGCCGGAAGCACCGATTGAACCCACGTCAGGAACTCAGGGACGTTGGCCAGGCCAGCTTTAATGGCTTCGAGGGTAAGGGCCTTGGTGGCTTCGGCGGGCAGGGCTTTGATCTGCTCAACGAGTTTCGACCGAACACTTGGCGACGCATCGGATTTGTCGACGCGATCAATCAGCAGCGCCTTAACTGTGTCCTCATGAAAGCGGATTGTTACCACTCCGAGGATCGCGGATAGCCCCCCGTCGTCGGCTAGGAAGTCCATCCCCTTCGCGGTAATCCGTGACCCCGCAGCGTGAGCCTTTGAACCGATCTCGCGGGACCATGTTGCGTCCACCAAGTCGTGTTCGCAGAGATACTGCAAATTCGCGAAAAACTTGGCCCGGTCCACGCTCTCAATGTGTGGAAAGTTCCGGAGTTGCTCCGGATATACGTCTGCCATCGCGCGCAGCATTGTCAGTTGAAGATCACGATCAAGAATCACTTCGCCCTCCCAGGTTCCTCCTCGCGGACCAGCTTATCACCGAGGCCCGTCAATTCATCACCTTCCTTTTCGCCTCTGCCCTCAGCCTCGCCTCCTCCAGCCGCCGGCCAACGCCCTCCATCGGATCGGCTCCGCGTATCGTTCCAGGCGAAACGCGTTTTGCCTCGACCTTGCGGAGCAACTCAAGGCTCTTCAATTGCAGGCCCACGTCGGACTTGGGGTCTTCGGCCACGCCAATCAAAAACCGGCAGCACAGTTCGAAGACTTCCGGAGGCGCTTCATACTCGACGATGGCGCGAGCCGCAGCGACAGATTGCGGCACAGGCACCTCGGGCGATGTCATGATGTCCAAGAGCCTGCGCAAAGACGCCGAGAGTTCGGGTTCAGTCATTTCCTGCTCCATCGGGGCGGTTTGTTACCGTAGTGTAGCCGTGCGAATGCGGGTGACGGCTACTAAATAGTCGTGGTCTTTCAACGGTTTGGCAATTTGTTACCGTAGTTACCGTAGTTACCGATGAAAAAACGGGATGGGGGGATGTAACAGTATTACATGGGTAAAGGTCTAGCCGCACAACGGTAACAACGGCTACACGGTAACAACGGCCCGATCCCCAAAAGCCATATCCATCCCGCTCATTCATCCACCGGCCTCACATAACCCTTCTCCAGCGCGCCCCTGAACCGGAACGGCTTCGGCCCCTCCCATCCCAGCGCCCTCATGCACTCCGCCAGCCGCAGTGTGTCGCGCCGCGTTGCCGAGGCAAACTCGATCCCCAAGCACTCCTTGAAGATGGCACGGGTCGGAATGCGCAATTCGTCGCCTGAGCGTTCCGCCGCCTTGGGCAGGCCCACCTCCAAAATTTCTTGCCAAGGGTCCCCCGCCACTCGCTCAGCCTGCCGTTCTGCCGCCACCGACCACAGCCCCTCGGGAATGGTGAGCGGGTCCGGTGCATCTGGCTCCGCCGCACCGGCCTCGGCCCAAAGCTGGGGCATGTCCTCCGCCAGCCCCTTCAGATCAATCTTGCCCACCGTCACCGGCCAGAACCTCCGGTTCCCGGTCCCATCGCGGAGATACTGAGAGTCGTTCGTCGTGCCGATGAAGATGCACCGGCGGGGCAAGTTCTCCACCGAGCGCCCGAACGCCGGTCGCCCTCGGTCGAACTGCTTCGACACGAACTGCTTCACGCCCCTGATGTCGGCATTCCGCAGGCCCGCCAACTCCGGAAGTTCAACTATCCACCGGCCCTGTAGAAGTTCCTGTTGCTCCTTATACGAAACCCCGATGGCGATCTCGTCGCTGAAAAAGTCCTCGCCCCCGGCCATAATCTTCAGCGCCGTCGACTTCCCGCGCCCTTGCGGACCTTCCAGCACCAATACGTAGTCGAACTTCGACCCAGGCTTCCGCACCCTGCGAACCCCCGCGATCAAGACGGTTCGTCCAAACGCCCGGTTTAGCTCGTTGTCCTCGGCCCCGAGGTACACGCTCAACCAGCGGTCAATCCTCGGCTCGCCATCCCACGACTGAGCGTTGATGTAGTCGAGAACCGGATTGAACGCATTCTCCCGCGCAAGGATGCGGATCGCATCGAAGGCGTGCTTGTCTCCGGGGTCGAACTCGAATTTCTTGATAACGGCGCGCCGCACATGCACCACAAGCTCGTCTAGGGTCACGCCGAGATTGACGTCCAGGCCATCGGGGATCACCCGCTGCCGGAACAGATCGAACCGGAAGACAACTGCTGGAAGCTCTCGAATTGCCCGCTCTGCGTTATCCAGCGAAGGGACGATACCTGAGGGATTGTGGACCCGGCTCAGTTCTGAGGTCGCATCGGTCTTGGCCGGAACGGGGGCGGAGGGCTGCTGCTTTCTCGTCAGATTTTTCGCGAACATTTCCACCAGCGGCCCGATGCCGGTCGGCTTCTCCTGCTCGCGCTCAAACGCCTCCCACTCCGCCTCGACCTCCGGCGATAGCGCCGCCATGTCTTCCGCCGTCAGCGGCCCCACCACTTCGAACTCGAAGGTCTCCGCTTTCATCGCTTCGAGCACTGGCTTAGCCTCCTCTTTTCCATTTCAAGCATCACGCCCAAGCCCTGCAGCAGCAGTTCCCGCGCCCGTGCCGTCTTCGGCAACGGAATGGTCTCCACCAGTTCCAGCGCCTCGAAAATCGCTTCCCACGCTGTGACAAACGCAGGATCGACTGAGGGATCGGTCGGCCTCCGCCGCTCGGGCCGCTTCGCCCGCACCTTTTCGAGCGAGATCACGACGCCCATCACCGCCCCTCACGGCGAAGCCGCCGACGCCTTTCCTCGCGGGCAATGGCACCCAGCAATTCGGCATGGACGGCGAGCAGCCGCTGAACCTTCGCCGGGTCTGCACCACCACCAATTTTGCGGATCGCCGAAGAAAGCTGCTGGTCTGCCTCGGTGAGCTTATCCTCGGAGCGCACAGGCGCCCCCACTCTGCTCAATTTAAGTGTGCCCATTTCCGACTCCTTCAGGTCGCCAACACGATGAATAAAATTACGATCACGGAAAACGCGAACGCCCCGCGAGCGACCAGATCGGCGATCATTGCGCGGGGCGTTTGCATCTTCATACCAACAGAAGAGGTTCCGGCTCCGGTACCCGAATTGGCACCAAGAGCGCCTCGACATCCACGCCGCGCCGTTCCAGTTCCCGCAGGTATTTGTCTCTCAATTTGACCAGCGCCACCTCAACCTCGGGCGGAATGCCGCCAAGGGCCTCAAGTGTGTCGAGGGTGCGGGCCAGCCGGTCGGGCCATGGCATCTTGGCCAACTCGTCCTGCCAGACTTTCCAGTGCCTAGAAACCAAGTCCCGAAACAGGGGCGAGACACCGGGCCACTTCCTTGAGAAGATAGCCAAGGTGACGAGCACGGCGCTGAGGGTGTTGGGGCGCAGATGCGCGATGATCTGCTCCCCTAGGTCATCCGTTCCCGTAGAGCCGAAACGGAGTTGGCTCACGATGATGCGAACCTTACGAAGGGTATGACCGTAGGCCATCCCCTCACCTCCCGGCCTGCTCGATCAGCCCGATCAGATACGCGCGCGTCTCGCCATCCTCGCCCGCCAAGGCGATGAGGATGTGCGGCGCACCGTCGGCTTTAATCCGCTGCTGCGCTTCTTGCACGGATTGATGCAGGGCCATATCGCGCTTGTGAGCTTCCTGTATCTCCGTTCGCCACGGCTCGTTTGCGAACGGTATAACGCCGCCGCCCGACGGCTTGGCCTCGTGGTAGTATTTGTCACCCTGCGTAAGGATGGTGTGAGAGGTTTGATCAGCCATTTTTCGGATCTCCTAAGCTGCCGAGTTGCGGTTCGCGAGGCAGCGCTCCTGCCATTCTGTGATTTCATCCGTGTCCCAGGCGACAGCCTTCGGCCCGATGCGGATCGGAAGGGGGAAGGTCCCGGCTTTCATCACCTCGTACAAGCTCGACGGGCTCAGGCCGGTCAGCCGCAGCACGTCGGGCCGCCTGAGGAAGGTTCTTGTGGTCATGGTATATTTCTCCACTTCTTTACTATTGGATCGAAACGACTTGTTCGATTTCGTAAATATACCATGGGGCATGCGAAACACCAACGAACCGGATGCGTGTATTCGTGCCCATGTGATCCGATAATTTGCCCATGGTTGTATCAGTCGATCACGCACTTGTGATCAAAAGCCATACCTTAATGCTGGCTTCTATTTGTTCAACAGGGCTGGGCGGCAAATATTAAGCCACGCTCAATCCGCCCTGAAGGAGTCGTAGGACGCCAGCACTGCAGGGAGTCGGATGCGACGCCAGCCCAGAAGGCCCTGCGGCGTCCTGCGATTGAAACAGGGTTGAGGGAGTCCTGTTGGGGCGGCGCCCCTGGGGGGGTAAACCTAAATCAAAAGCTTGATATGGCTATTGCGCGGCGCGCAAAGACCATACCCCATGGATCGCGAAAACCGGCCAAGGAGTCTTGCGATTAAAAACCCTCGAAGGGAATCCTATCTAGCCCGTGCGGATAATCAGGATAACCGGGCAAATCATCGAACATGGGGTAGAAATGTGGTTAGGACTTTTATGAAGCACCTAAGGCATTGATTTTATTATATATTTGGCGGAGAGGGAGGGATTCGAACCCCCGATGGGCTTGCACCCATGCCGCATTTCGAGTGCGGTGCATTCGACCACTCTGCCACCTCTCCGCGGTCATGGTCGGCCGTTGCCGGCGCGGCGCACTAGATAACGGCTGATCGGGCAGGTTACAAGGCCAAATCCACCAGTTATTTGGCTTGCCGGACAGGCATGGGTTCAAGGTGGTGTCGGCCGCTCATCGGCTGATGCGGCACAGGCGGTCCTGGCCGCCATCGCCGTCGTCACCGGTTTCTGCGGAGGCGCGGTGGCCTCGCCGTTGTTTTCGCTGGAGAAGCTTGCCACGGCGGCAGGGCGATAACGGCCATAACAGCGGCTGTTTGCCTTGACTCCCACGCAACCTTCGGTTAGGGACGGCGCGCAATCGGCGTGGAGGGTTCTTCCGCGCCGCTTGTTTTTTGAACCCGCAGACTGACAAAAAGACGGCCGAACCGCCAGACGCGGTTCATCGAGGCCGACCGAACAGCGAAAGGCAAAAAATGTTCGCAGTCATCAAAACGGGCGGCAAGCAGTATCGCGTCGCCGCCAACGATCTCCTGAAGATCGAAAAAGTCGAAGCCAATGTCGGCGATATCGTCGAGATCGGCCACGTGCTCGCGCATGGCGAGGGCGAGAATGTCACGTTCGGCGCGCCGTTCGTCGATGGCGCCCTGGTCACCGCCGAAGTCGTCGAGCAGGGCAAGAACCGCACCGTCATCGCTTTCAAGAAGCGCCGCCGCCAGAATTCGCGCCGCAAGATCGGCCACCGTCAGCTTTTGACCACCGTGCGGATCTCCGAGATCCTGCTGGGCGGCGCCAAGCCGGCCAAGAAGGCCACCGCCAAGGCGGAAGCCAAGGCTGAGGTCGCCGCCGAGGCCGCGCCGAAGAAGGAAGCCAAGGCCGCCGAGACCGCGGCAGCGCCGCTGTTCAAGGCGCCGAAGGGCGAGCCGGACGACCTGACCGTGATCAAGGGCATCGGCCCGGTCGCCGCCAAGGATCTCGCCGAACAGGGCATCATCACTTTCGCGCAGCTGGCCAAGCTGACCGACAAGGATGTCGCCAAGATCGACGAGCACATGCCGTTCAGCGCCGACCAAATCAAGGACTGGCGCGAGCAGGCCAAGGAACTGGCGAAGAAGTAATTTTCCGGCCAAACATCAGCCGGATCGGACTTGAAACGGAACGCGAACGCGTTCATAAGGCCTTTTAGACGCCTTGCGGCGCAACGGAGTTAGTTAGATGGCACACAAGAAAGCTGGCGGCTCGTCGCGCAACGGTCGCGACTCGCATTCCAAGCGTCTGGGCGTGAAGAAGTTCGGCGGCGAAGCCGTCATCCCGGGCAACATCATCATTCGTCAACGCGGCACCACCTGGCATGCGGGCGTCAATGTCGGCATGGGCACGGACCACACGCTTTTCGCGCTCGAAGCCGGCGCCGTGATGTTCAACAAAAAAGCCAACGGCCGAACCTACGTATCGGTCAACCCGATTACCAAAGCCGCGGAGTAGCCGGTTCCGCACTAGAACACCGGCGCCCATCTCGGGAACCGGTGTCTGGCAAGGCCAGGAAAAGGATCAGGGGAGATGGGTTTCCATCTCCCCTTTTTCTTGCCTGGAGGAACGTTCAAATGGTTGCCGAAGCGGAAGACTCAGAAGACGAAAGTTACGCGATAGACTGCCCCGTTCTGGTCACCGAGCGGCTGGTGATGCGGGCGCCGCATGAAGAAGATGTTGCGCAACTGGCTGAACTTGCCGACAACCGTCACGTCGCCGAAATGCTGGCGCGCATGCCGCATCCCTATGGCGAGGCCGAGGCGCGCGCCTTCCTGGCCATGACGAGGTCACGCCGCTCCGGCATCGCCTATGCGCTGACGCTCGCCGGCACCGACACCTTTGTCGGCTGCGCGGGCTTGAACACCACCGATCGCGGGCTGGAGCTCGGCTACTGGATCGGCGAGCCTTACTGGAAGCGCGGCTATGCGACGGAAGCCGCGCACGCGCTGGTCGACCTCGCCTTCCAGAAGACATCGATCCAGGTGCTGCATGCCTCGACGCGGGTCATCAATCCGGCCTCGCGCCGGGTGATCCACAAGTGCGGCTTCCAATATGCCGGCCAGGGCATGTTGAATTCGATCGTTGCCGGCCAGGTGCCGGTGGAGCGCTACCGGCTCGACAGGAAGACTTGGACCAGCCTCAGGAACTGGGTCCACTTCTAGGCATGTCGATCTTCAGGTGATGCCGGCCTGCAAACGCAGGTTTCCTCCGCTTCCGGTGCTCTCGGAAACCAGCGTTTTCGGTTCGGCCTGACCTGAATCTCGACACGCCTCGGCGCCTTATGCCGAACCAACTGGGGCTCAGCCCAGTTCGACCCATACCGGCAAATGGTCCGAGCCGTTCGCCCGCCGGTCGACCCACAGGCGCTTCAGTGATCGGGCAAGCGACGCGCTGGTGAAGACATAGTCGATGCGCTTGTGGCGGCTAGTGTTGGTCGGGTCCTTGGGATCGACCCAGCTGACGAGATCGTCGCCGGTGACGTAGAGGCGCACGGCGGCATCGACGGCGAAGTCGGCGGTCAGCGGCATGCCGAATTCGTGGTCCGGCCGGCCGGCGAGTTCGACATATTCGGGCGAGCCGGCCAGCATGTTGAAATCACCCATGCCGACAAAGGCTTCGGGATGCGGCAATTCCGGCAGGCCGATCTCGGCGACGCCGGACAGTGCTCCGCCTTCAAGCGCATAGTTCAACAGGCGCTGGCGCAGGAACTGGATCTGGCTGGCGCGCTCGACCGGGCTGCGGTGATCGAGATGGATGGAATAGAAGCGGATAAAACCGAGCGGCGTCTCGATCAGCGCTTCCAGCGCGCCGCGCTGGAAGTTCATCATCTCGAAGCTGCGGCTGCGCGGCAAAAGCAGGTTGCGCGACAAATGAATGGGCGTTTTCGACAGCACCATGTTGCCGAGCTGGAAGGTCGTGGTGATGGCGCGGCCGTTCTCGATACGCGAGCCGATATTGGCCTCGAAATTGCTGCCGTAGACGGCGAAATAGTCGGGCAGCGCCTCGCCGATCTCGGCGACCATATCGCGGCCGCCATTCCGGGGATTGTTGCGGGTGACCTCCTGCAGCGCGATCACGTCGGCGCCGCGCACGGCATCGGCGATACGCGCGATATCGTAGCGTCCATCAAGGCCGATGCCGTATTGGATGTTGTAGGTTACAAGCTTCATCCCGCCATCTCTCCGGCCAACCCCATGCGGCCATTGTCATAAAACGGCCTCGCCCTTCGCCGCGCCTTGGTTTAGAGCAAGGCCTAAGGTTTAGAGCAATGCCGCAAGGCCAATAAAGAAACTGCAGTCCGATGAAATTTCTCGATCAAGCCAAGGTCTATGTCCGCTCCGGTGACGGTGGCGCCGGTTCGGTTTCGTTCCGGCGTGAAAAATTCATCGAGTTCGGCGGACCGGATGGTGGCGACGGCGGCCGCGGCGGTGATGTCTGGCTGGAAGCGGTCGACGGGCTGAACACGCTGATCGACTACCGTTACCAGCAGCATTTCAAGGCCAAGACCGGTGTTCATGGCATGGGCCGCAACATGACCGGCGCCAAGGGCGCCGACGTCACGCTGAAAGTACCAGCCGGGACCCAGGTGTTCGAGGAGGACAATGAGACGCTGATCTGCGACCTCACCGTGGTCGGCCAGCGCTTCCTGCTGGCCAAGGGCGGCAATGGCGGCTTCGGCAACCAGCATTTCAAGACCTCGACCAACCAGGCGCCGCGCCGCGCCAATCCGGGCCTGCCGGGCGAAGAGCTCAACATCTGGCTCAGGCTGAAGCTGATCGCCGATGCCGGGCTGGTCGGGCTGCCCAATGCCGGCAAGTCGACATTCCTGGCGGCGGTCACCGCTGCCAAGCCCAAGATTGCCGATTATCCGTTCACCACGCTGCATCCCGGCCTCGGGGTCGCCCGCGTCGATGCGCGCGAATTCGTCATCGCCGACATACCGGGGCTGATCGAGGGGGCGCATGAGGGCGTCGGCATCGGCGACCGGTTTCTCGGCCATGTCGAGCGCACGCGCGTGCTGCTGCACCTTGTTTCGGCGCAGGAGGAAAATCCGGGCAAGGCCTACAAGACGGTGCGGGCCGAACTCGAAGCCTATGGCCACGGCCTGACCGACAAGGTCGAGATCCTGGCGCTGAGCCAGGTCGACATATTGGATGCTGACGAGCGCAAGAAAAAGGTGGCCTCGTTGAAGCGGGCCGCCGGGCGGGCGCCGATGCTGTTGTCCGCTGTCACCGGCGAAGGTGTCGAGGCGGTGCTGCGCGCGCTGATGGCGGTGATCGAGGAAGCGCGGGCGCAGATCGCCGCCCCGGTCGAGACGCGCTGGGAAAAGTAGGGCCATGCAGTCGCTCAGGAAATACCGGCGCATCACCGTCAAGATCGGCTCGGCGCTGCTCGTCGACCGCGCGAGCGGTCTGAAGCGCGACTGGCTGGATTCGCTTGCCGACGATATCGCCGTGCTCGCCCAGGGTGGCATTGAGATCCTCGTCGTGTCCTCCGGCGCCATCGCGCTTGGCCGCACCATCCTCGGCCTCGGCAAGCGCGCGCTGAAGCTCGAGGAGAGCCAGGCGGCGGCCGCCGTCGGCCAGATCGCGCTCGCCGGTGCCTGGTCGGACGCGCTCGGCAAGGGCGGCCTGAAATCAGGGCAGATCCTGCTGACGCTCGGCGACACGGAGGAGCGCCGCCGCTATCTCAACGCGCGCGCGACGATCTCGACGCTGCTCAAGATGAAGGCGGTGCCGGTCATCAACGAGAACGACACGGTGGCCACCTCCGAAATCCGCTACGGCGACAATGACCGGCTGGCCGCACGGGTCGCGACGATGATGGGCGCCGACCTCTTGGTGCTGCTGTCCGATATAGACGGGCTCTACACCGCGCCGCCGGCGCGCGATCCCAATGCCAAATTCATTGCGGTGGTCGACCGCATCACGCCTGACATCGAGGCAATGGCGGGAGCCGCCGCGTCCGAGCTGTCGCGCGGCGGCATGCGCACCAAGCTCGATGCCGGCAAGATCGCCAACGCCGCTGGCACGGCGATGATCATAACATCGGGCACGCGGCTGTCGCCACTGATGGCGATCGAGCGCGGGGAGCGCGCGACTTTCTTCCGGCCGAGCGCCAATCCGGTCAAGGGTTACAAGACCTGGATCGCCGGCCAGCTCGAACCGGCGGGGCGGCTGACGGTCGATGACGGCGCCGTCGGCGCGCTCAAGTCGGGCAAGTCGCTGTTGCCGGCCGGCGTCAAGCTGGTCAGCGGCAATTTTTCACGTGGCGACACGGTGGCGATCCTGTCACCCGAGGGCCGCGAGATCGCGCGCGGCCTGGTTGCATACGATGCCGCCGATGCCGTAAGGATCGCTGGCCTGAAGACGACCGAGATCGAAACCGTGCTCGGTTACGAGGCGCGTTCGGCGATGATCCACCGCGATGATCTTGTGGTGAGTCAGGCTGGAGGCGACATAGACAGAGGATGAGCCATGCTGAAGCTGCATGAAAAATCCGGGAACGACACGGTGGCAACGATGGCCGATCTCGGCCGCCGCGCCCGCGCTGCCGCCCAACCGCTGGCCATCGCCACCACCGCCGCCAAGAATGCCGCGCTTGCCGCAATGGCGCAGGCGATCATCGCACGCGAACAAGAGATTCTCGACGCCAACGCCATCGACATCTCGAATGGCGAGGAATCGGGGCTCTCCGCATCCTTCATGGACCGGCTGAAACTCAACCCGGCGCGTATCCGCGCCATGGCCGAGGGCATCCGCGAGATCGCCGAACTCAGCGATCCGGTCGGCGACGTGATCGCTGCGTGGGAGCGGCCGAACGGCCTGTATATCGAGCGCGTGCGCACGCCGCTCGGCGTCGTCGGCGTCATCTACGAGAGCCGGCCGAATGTGACGGCGGATGCCGGCGCGCTGTGTCTCAAGGCCGGTAATCCGGTGATCCTGCGCGGCGGCTCGGATTCGCTCAACTCGTCAGCCGCCATCTACACCTGTCTGGTGGAGGGGCTCAAGGCCGCCGGCCTGCCGCAGGACGCCATCCAACTGGTGCCGACCACCGACCGTGCCGCTGTCGGCGAGATGCTGAAGGGACTTGGCGGCACGCTCGACGTGATCATCCCGCGCGGCGGGAAGAGCCTTGTCGGGCGGGTGCAGAACGAGGCGCGGGTGCCGGTCTTCGCCCATCTAGAAGGCATCTGCCACCTCTACATCGACCGCTCCGCCGATCTCGACATGGCGGTGAAGATCGCCGTCAACGCCAAGATGCGGCGCACCGGCGTCTGCGGCGCGGCTGAGACGCTGTTGGTGGACCGTGCGGTGGCGTCCACCCATCTGGTGCCGATCCTCGACGCGCTCCGCGCTGCCGGGTGCGAGATTCATGCCGATGCCGAAGTGCTGAAGGTGTTCTTCGACGCCAAGCCGGCGACCGATACCGACTGGGTGACCGAATATCTTGACGCCATCATCGCGGTGAAGCTGGTCGACGGCATCAGTGGCGCGATCGACCATATTGAGACCTTCTCCTCGCACCACACCGAGGCGATCGTCGCCGAGGATGCGAAGGTCGTCGAACGGTTCTTCAACGAGATCGATTCGGCGATTCTGCTGCACAATGCCTCGACGCAGTTCGCCGATGGTGGCGAGTTCGGCATGGGCGCCGAGATCGGCATCGCCACCGGCAAGATGCACGCGCGCGGGCCGGTCGGCGTCGAGCAACTGACATCCTTCAAATACCGCGTGCGCGGGTCGGGACAGGTGCGGCCTTGAGCGCTGGTTTTACCCTCCCCCTCGTGGGGAGGGTGGCTGGTGTAGCGAGCCGGATGGGAGCATAGCGCTGAATTCTGCACTCCCCCCACCCCGCTCCGCTTCGCGGATCGACCCTCCCCACAAGGGGGAGGGTAAGGACGCCGTCCCTTCCCGCTACCTCAACATGCCCCATGCCGCAAAGGGCCTGGCCGTCGGTCTGTTCGGCGGCTCGTTCAACCCGCCGCATGCCGGGCATGCCTTGGTCGCAGAGGTCGCGCTGCGGCGGCTCGCGCTCGATCAGCTGTGGTGGATGGTGACGCCCGGCAATCCGCTGAAAAACGCGCGCGAACTCACCCCGCTCGCCGAACGCATCGAACTTTCCGAAAAGATCGCCAGGAACCCCAAGATCAAGGTCACCGCCTTCGAGGCGGCGCACCATGTGCGCTATACCGCCGACACGCTGGCGCTGGTCAAGGCGCGCAACCCGGGCGTCGAGTTCGTCTGGATCATGGGCGCCGACAGTTTGCGCGACTTCCATCACTGGCAGCGCTGGCGCGAGATTGTGCTCACCTTCCCGATCGCGGTCATCGACCGTCCGGGCGCCACGCTGTCGTTCCTGTCGTCGGTCGTTGCGAAAACCTTCGACTATGCGCGCATCGACGAGGGCGACGCACCACTGCTCGCCCGCATGAAGGCGCCGGCCTGGACCTTCATCCACGGTCCGCGCTCGTCGCTGTCGTCAAGCGCGATTCGCAAGTTGGCGAAGAAATAGGTTTCTTCCTTCTCCCCTCGGGGAAGGAGAAATCCTGCGCCTCGCCCGCCTGGCCATGTCGCTTTTGCCGCTGCCTTTCGCGGCTCGGTGAGCAATGCTGATCAGGCATGCTGGAAAAGAACCACCCCACAGCCGAGCCGGAGCAAGGCAGCGCGCCCACGCCGCTGATCGCGATCGCCAGCGTCATCGTGTCGATGGCGCTGATCGCCATCGGCAATGGGCTGATGTTCGCCTACATCCCCGTCAGGCTCGGCGTCGAGGGTTTCGATCCGACCTGGGCCGGGCTCATCGTCACCGGGCTTTCGGCTGGCGGCCTTGCCGGCTGCATCCTGACCGGACCGCTGGTGCGCAGGGTCGGCCATGCCCGCGCCTTCATGGTGCTGTCGGCACTGATCGCGCTGTCCAATGCCGCCATCGGCGCGGGTCCGCACCCGCTGTTGTGGATCGCGGCGCGCGCGCTTTACGGCTTTGCCATATGCGGCCTGTTCATCGTCGCGCAGAGCTGGCTGAACGATGCGGTCGCCAACGCCATACGTGGCCGGGTGATGGCCTTCTTCTACGTCGCCTACGTCGCCGGGCTCGGCGTCGGCTATGCGACGCTCGCGCTGGTCGACATCAAGACGGCGGATGCGCCCTTGATCGGCATTGCCTTCACCGCTCTGTCGATCCTGCCTGTCGGGATGACGCGGCTGGCGCAGCCGCCGGCGCCGCAGGCGGCCTCGGTGGCGCTGCGCCGAGCCTGGCGAATTTCACCGGTCGGCGTTGCCGGCATGCTGGCGGTCGGCGGGCTGTCGATGTCGATTTCCGGCTTCGCGCCGATCCACGCCACGGCCAAGGGCTACAGCCAGGCCGATGTGGCGCTGCTGCTTTCGGTAATGCCGCTCGGCACGCTGATCCTGCAGCTTCCGTTCGGCTGGATTTCCGACCGCACCGATCGCCGATATGTGCTGATCGGAGCATCGGCGCTTGCCGCGGCGTCGGGCATGTTCGCGCTCGGTTTCGACGGCGGCGCGCTGGCGGCGCTGCTGGTGATCTATGTCTTGTGGGACGGCGCCTCGGAATCGATTTATTCGCTGTCCAGCGCGCATGCCGCCGACCGTGCCAGCAAGGACGACATGGTGGCACTGTCCAGTTCGCTCTTGTTTGCCTGGTCGCTCGCGGGCTTCATCGTACCGGGCGTAGTGACAGCGCTTTCGGCCGTTTTCGGCACCCAGGCCTTCATCTATGTGACGATCGTCATTGCCTGCGCCTTCTGCCTGTTCGTGGTTCTGCGCGTGTTCACCACCCGTCCTGTACCGGCAACCGAAACCGGCAGCTTTGCACCGATGACGGCGCAGGCGCCGCTGCCGGTGGAGCTTGCCTTCGCGCCGGACGAACAGGACCGGCACTGGGGCAACTGATTGCTTACTGCTTGCGGACCTCCGGCGGCGGCGCTTCCGGCGGCGGCAGCGGAATAGAGATGCCTTGGCTGTCGAAAGTCTGCTTGGCGCGTTTGGTCATGTCGATATTCGTGGAGAAGTAGTCGGCCGCCGAGGTCCAGTAGCGCAAGGTGAGCGAAACGGTGGTGTCGCCGAGGCTGGCCACGAAGGCAATCGGCGCCGGTTCGCGACGGATGCGCTTCTCGGCACCGGCAATGGCAAGCAAGGTCTTCTGCGCGCCGTCGATGTCGTTCCACGAACCGATGCTGAGCGTGATGTCGGTGCGACGCACGCCGTTGCGCGAAAAATTGCGCACCGGCTGGTTCCACAGTGTCGAGTTGGGCGCCAGGATGTAGACGCCGTCGGCGGTCCTGAGCTTCGTGGCGAACAGGCCGATTTCCTCGATCGAGCCGGCGATGGAACCGACCTCGACGGATTCGCCGATGCGGAACGGCCGCAGCGCCAGAAGCATGATGCCGGCGGCGATGTTCTGCAACGTGCCTTGCAGCGCCAGCCCGATGGCGAGGCCGACGGCGCCGATCGCGGCGATGATCGAGGCGGTCTGCACGCCGAACTGGCCGAGCACCATGATGACGACGAGTATCAGGATGGCGTAGCGGACGATCTTCGAGAAGAAATGCCGCAATGTCTGGTCGAAACCGTGGATATGGCCGAGGCCGGCAAAGATCGAACGCTCGGCGAGACCGGCGACGATATAGCCGACCACCAGAAGGATGATGGCGCCGATGGCCGAGAAGGAATAGGAGACGATCAGCGTGCTGAGCTGCGCGAGGCCCGCCTGGACGGTGAGGAGCGTGTTTTGCGGATCGATCGGCATAGCGGGTTTCCGGTTGGTCGGTCAGCCGATAACCGCCGCGGGATGCGTGGGTTCCGATCTTTTTTCCTGCCGCATGGAACAACCCGGCAATCGACGAGTTCGCGTGAGTCGGAGCTCCGTCTTGAAACTGCAACGGAACTCTGCCTATCTAAGTGGTGTCACCTGCTTTCAGGGGTGATTTGGTTGTTCTTGCTGCGAAAGGAAATACACTGAGAACAGCACTGCGGAAGAAGGCCGATATCGTGCCTTCGCCGGCCGGGATCAGCGTAAACGACGCCGTGTCCCGCGCCATCAAGACAGTCCTTGCCAGTCTGGAAGACTCCAAGGCCGAAAACATCGTCTCAATCGACATCCAGGGAAAATCGAGCCTCGGCGACTACATGGTCGTCGCATCGGGCCGATCGCACCGTCATGTCTCGGCTGTCGCCGACCATCTCCTCAAGGCGCTCAAGGATGCCGGCCTCGGCACCGCGCGCGTCGAGGGGCTGTCAGGCGCCGACTGGGTCCTGATCGATTCGGGCGACATCATCGTCCATGTCTTCCGCCCCGAAGTCCGCGAATTCTACAATCTCGAAAAGATGTGGCAGGCGCCGGATCTCGAGGAAGAGACACTCCACTAAGCCGATTATTTAATGCATGTCATTGGGTGACATGCATTAGCGGCTTGTAGAGGCGAGATGAAGATATCAGTCCATGCCGTGGGCCGAATGAAAGCCGGCCCCGAGCGGGAATTGGCCGAGCGCTATTTCGAGCGCTTCGCCAAGAGCGGCCCGGCGGTGGGGCTCGAATTCGCCGGCATCACCGAGATCGCGGAGGGCCGCGCGAAGAGCGCCGGTGAGCGTCAGCGTGACGAGGGATCGAGACTGCAGGCGCAACTGCAGCCGGGCACGGCGCTGATCCTGCTCGATGAGCGCGGCAAGAACCTGTCCTCGCAAGATTTCGCCAATCGCATCGGACAGCTGCGCGATGGCGGCCGCAAGGCGCTGGTACTCGCCATAGGCGGCGCCGACGGCCATGATGCGTCGCTGCGTGACCAGGCCGAGCTGGTGCTGTCGTTCGGTGCGCTCACCTGGCCGCATCAGCTGGTGCGCGTGATGCTGGGTGAGCAACTCTACAGGGTGGCGACGATCCTGTCGGGCCATCCCTATCACAGATCCTGAAAGCGTCGGGGTCGCACCGAATTCCGCCCCAATGCCACGCAAGAAACGTGGTGGGGGACGGATTTCCTGGTACATGCCGTTGGTCCGGAAACCACCGCCTGTTTTGGGGCGTCACGAATCAACATGGTTGATGGTTCGTTAACGAAGCCGCAGATAGAGTCGATCGCGAATGTCTGAAGGCTGGAAATCGACAATGGGCTCATTGAGGAGGGCCTCCTGGCGCGCACGCTGCGGCATCGCGGCGGCGGCGGTTCTTTTGTCGTTCCATGCGGTGCGGGCCGAGAACACGCTCGACATGGCGCCTGATCCGGACCAGAGCCGCGCCGAATACGAACGGGTTTCCAAGGAAATCACGCTGTCATCGGAACGGCTGGCGAAGCTCGCCGCCGATATCGCCGCGGTCAAGAAGGATCACGCCTCGATCACCGCGGCGCTGATCCAGTCGGCGATGACCGAGCAGAAGCTTGGCCAGGACATCGAGGATATCGGTGCCAAGCTGGAAGGGCTCAAGGGCCAGCAGCAGAAGATCCGCGCCTCGCTGGCGGCGCGGCGTGACGTGCTGGCCGAAGTGCTGGGCGCGCTGCAGCGCATGGGCCTCAACCCGCCGCCGGCGATCCTGGTCAAGCCGGAGGACGCGCTGTCCTCGGTGCGCAGCGCCATCCTGCTCGGCGCCGTGGTGCCGGAATTGCGCCAGCAAACCGATAGTCTGCTGGCCGACCTCAAGGAGCAGACCCGGGTGACGGCCTCGATCGAGGCCGAGCGGGCACGGCTGACGGCGGCGGTCGGCGACCAGGCGGCGGAAAAGAAGCGACTGAGTATGCTGCTGGAAGCCAAGCAGAAGCTCGAGGCCGACACGCAGGCGCAGATGACGGCCGAACAGCAGCGTTCCGAGCAGCTGGCGGCCAAGGCAAACAGCCTGAAGGATCTGATCGCATCGCTCGAGGCGCAGGCTGACAAGACCCGCAAGGCCGCGGATACAGCGAAGGCCGCCGCCGCGAACCAGGCGGGTGACGATCAGACGGGCGGCGACAAAACAGCATCGCTGGCTGCATTGCCGGTTCCCGAAGGCAACCGGCTCGCTGCGGCAGCTCCCTTTTCGGCGCTGCAAGGACAGATCGCGCTGCCGGTCACCGGGCGCATCAAGCGCCGCTTCGGTTCCGATGACGGTAACGGCGCAATGATGCTTGGCGACATGCTTGCGACACAATCGGGAGCCATCGTCACCGCACCGGCGGATGGGAACGTGCTTTATGCGGGGCCGTTTCGCTCCTATGGTCAGCTCTTGATCCTGAATGCCGGCGACGGTTATCATGTCGTTCTGGCGGGGATGAGCAGAATCAGCGTCGTGACTGGCCAGTCAGTGCTCGCAGGAGAGCCGGTCGGTGCGATGGGAGAGGCCCGGGTGGCAAGCACCTCGGTTTCGAAGAATGGAAATGCCACGCCGGAACTCTATGTCGAGTTCCGCAAGGATGGAAAACCCGTCGATCCGGCCCCATGGTGGGCGGACCGTTTTTCTGGAAGGACGTGAAATGATGCGGAAACTGTCGCTTCTGTTTGCCGGTGCGCTGATGGGCGCATCCGCCATGAGCCTTGTCTATGGCGCGCCCGGCTCGGCGGCAAACGCTGCGGGGTCGGAGACCTACAAGCAACTGGCGATCTTCGGCGACATCTTCGAGCGGGTGCGGGCACAATATGTCACGCCGCCCGACGACAAGTCGCTGGTCGAGAACGCCATCAACGGCATGCTTTCCTCGCTGGACCCGCACTCCTCCTACATGAACGCCGAACAGGCGCAGGACATGCGCGTCCAGACCAAGGGTGAGTTCGGCGGCCTCGGCATCGAGGTCACGATGGAGAACGACCTGGTCAAGGTGATCACGCCGATCGACGATACCCCGGCCGCCAAGGCTGGCGTGCTGGCCGGCGACTACATCGCCAAGATCGACGGCGAAGAGGTTCGCGGCCTGACGCTCAACGATGCGGTCGAAAAGATGCGTGGCCTGGTCAACACGCCGATCAAGCTCACCATTCTGCGCCAAGGCGCCGACAAGCCGATCGAACTGACGGTCGTGCGCGACATCATCAAGGTCAAGGCGGTCAAGTTCCGGGTCGAAAACGACATCGGCTACATGAAGATCACTTCCTTCACCGAAAAGACCTATGACGACCTCGAGAACGCCATCGACACCATCAAGAAGCAGGTGCCGGACGACAAGCTCAAGGGTTATGTGCTTGACCTGCGCCTCAATCCTGGCGGCCTGCTCGACCAGGCGGTAAGCGTGTCCGACGCCTTCCTGAAGCGGGGCGAGATCGTCTCGACGCGCGGCCGCGATCCCAAGGACGTCACCCGCTTCGATGCCAAGCCGAAGCAGACCGACGACATCAACGGCAAGCCGATGATCGTGCTCGTCAATGGTGGCTCGGCCAGCGCCTCTGAAATCGTCGCCGGCGCACTGCAGGATCTGCGCCGCGTCACGGTTGTCGGCACGCAGTCCTTCGGCAAGGGCTCGGTGCAGACCATCATTCCGCTCGGCGAGAACGGTGCGCTCAGGCTGACGACGGCGCTCTATTATACGCCGTCCGGCAAGTCGATCCAGGGCAAGGGCATCACGCCCGACATCAAGGTCGACCAGCCATTGCCGCCGGAACTGCAGGGCAGGGATCTGACGCGCGGCGAGTCCGATCTCAAGGGCCATATCAAGGGCGCCGACGAGAGCAAGACCGGCTCCGGCTCCGCAGCCTATGTGCCGCCGGATCCGAAGGACGACCTGCAGCTCATCTATGCCGAGCAGCTGCTGCGCGGCCAGAAGACCGATCCGGCCTTCCCGCCCAATCCGGAAAAGGCCGTGCTCAACCAGTAAGCCGGTCTGGCCGCCTGAACGAAGCAATGCAATGCTGCCGGGATCGAAAGGTTCCGGCAGTTTGATTCGGGAGGCGGGACGAGGCCTCCAGATGCGGCGCCACGGGTGCGCCAGGGTTGAAGAATTCGCGCGCGTGGTCTCGAAGGGAGCCGCCTTCGGAACCATGCGCACCGGGGACAGGGCTTGGCTGATATCGGCAAGGACATCGAACGCCCGCTTGGACAGACTGTCCGGGCGCCGCGTGCCGCCCGCAGGGTCAGCGCGGGCGTGATCGCGGCGAGCGCGATCGTGCTGGTGGTGGTCGGCGTCTCGGCCGCGATCGCGCTCAGGGAAAAGCCGTTCCGCAAGCCGCAGGAAGTCGCCATCTCGACACCGAAGGTGACTGCGGCGGCCGAGCCCGCCGCGTCGCCTCCCGGATTGGCCCCTGCAGCGACGCCAAAGGTGGAGACGCCGGCGAAGACCGGTGGGCCGCAGATCATCCATGTGCAGACGGAAGAAGGCGATGGCCCACCCAGGGCGCCAATCGTCATTCGCGACCCATCGACCGTCGGCCAGAACCTGAAGATCGCGCATATTCCCGACAAGGCGCTGATCGAAGCCAGCGAAACCGGACCCTTGCCGATGCGCTCCGCCGATGGCCGGCGGCCGTTCGACGTCTATGCGCGGCCCTGGTCCGGTGCCCGCGGTGCCCGCGTGGCGATCGTCATTGGCGGACTTGCCGTGTCGCAGACCGGCACCCAGGCGGCCATTGCCAAATTGCCGCCGGAAGTGACGCTGGCGTTCGCGCCGCAGGGCAACAGCATTGGCCGCTGGATGCAGGCGGCCAGGCAGAGCGGACATGAGATCGTCATGCAGGTGCCGCTCGAACCGTTCGATTATCCCAACGTCAATCCCGGCCGTAACACGCTGACGGTGGCGGCCAGTGCCGAAGAGAACCTGAAAAGCCTGCACTGGGCGCTGTCGCGGACGACGAACTATACCGGTGTGATGAATTATATGGGCGCGCGGTTTTCCGCCGATACGGCGGCGATGGAGCCGTTCATGGCCGAACTCGGCAAAAGGGGCCTCGCCTATATCGACGACGGCTCATCGGCGCGCAGCCTGGCACCTGACCTGGCGCTGAAGGACGGCGTGCCCTTCGTCGCCGGCGACATGGCGATCGACGCGGTCCAGGATCGCGGCGCCATCCTGAAGAAACTGGACAGTCTGGAGGCGACCGCCCGCGCCAAGGGCACTGCCGTCGGCATCGGCTCGGCTTTCGACCTGACCGTCGACACGGTGTCGTCATGGGTGGCCGAGGCCAAGAAACGCGGCATCGAGATCGTGCCGATTTCAGCGGTGGCCATAGACCCGCAAAAAGGCTAACAGCCATCCTGGTATCTCTGCTCCGGCGGGCATCTGGCGGTGTTTCCGTGCTTCCGCTCCTCGAAACCACTCGCCGCCCGCCTTGCCGGAGCGAATTCTCAAGACGGCTGGAACTCGTTGCTCATGGCCAAAACGATCGATCGCGAAACGCTGCCCTACCGTCCCTGTGTCGGTCTGATGATCCTCAACGGGGAGGGCCTGGTCTGGGTCGGGCATCGCATCGCCGAACCCGACAGCGAATTCGCCGGCACCACGCAGCTTTGGCAGATGCCGCAGGGCGGCATCGACAAGGGTGAGGAGCCGCTGCAGGCGGCGGAGCGAGAGCTCTACGAAGAGACCGGCATGCGCAGCGTCTCGCTGCTTGCCGAAGCGCCGGACTGGATCAACTATGATCTGCCGGACCACCTCGTCGGCATCGCCTTCAAGGGACGCTATCGCGGCCAGACGCAGAAATGGTTCGCCTTCCGCTTCCACGGCGATACCAGCGAGATCCAGATCAATCCGCCGCCGGGCGGCCACACCGCCGAATTCGACAAATGGTCGTGGCGGCCGATGCAGGATCTGCCCGATCTGATCGTGCCGTTCAAGCGCAAGGTCTATGAAGACGTGGTGGCGGCGTTCCGGCACCTCGTGCCATAGAAGGACGGGGTGCGGGCCGTGGTTCGAAGGGCCGCAGTTGCCGCGCCCGCCCCGCGGTCCTATTGATGTTCTATCCGCGAAAAGGAGGGTCGCCATGAACGACGCCCCCACAAGGTTGCTGCCCGATGACGTCACCGCCGTAAGCGAAGCGGCGGCCGGGGCCATCCTGACCATCGATCTTGGCGCGATCCGTGAAAACTACCGGCGGCTGAAGGCAAGGCTGGCAGGCGTGCGCTGTGCCGGCGTGCTCAAGGCCGACGGCTATGGCCTTGGCGCCGCGCAGGTGGCATCGGCGTTGACCGGGGAAGGCTGCGACATCTTCTTCGTCGCGCTGCTGGCCGAAGGCATCCATCTGCGCAAGGTGGTCGGGACTGGACAGGACATCTACGTGCTGAACGGGCTGCCGCCGGGCTCCGAGCCGGAAGCGGTGGCGGCCGGCCTGTGCGCGGTCATCAATAGTGGCGCGCAGTTGAAAGCCTGGCGCGCGGCGGCGCATCGCGCCGGCCGCAGGCTGCCGGCCGCCATCCAGGTCGACAGCGGCATGTCGCGGCTTGGCATGGGGCCGGCCGAAGTCGGGACGCTGGCCGGGGATGCCGGCGCTTTCGATGGCATCGACGTCAGATATGTGATGAGCCACCTGGCCTGCGCCGACGAGCCGCGCCATCCAGCCAACGAACAACAGCGGCTGGCCTTCGAACGGCTGCGCGCCATGTTGCCCGCGACGCCCGGCTCGCTTGCCAATTCGTCCGGCATTTTTCTCGGGCAGGGCTACCATTACGATCTCGCCAGGCCGGGGGCGGCGCTCTACGGCATCAATCCGACGCCCGACGAACCCAATCCGATGCTGCCTGTCGTGCGGCTGCAGGCCAAGGTGGCGCAGACGCGCCGCGTCGAAAAAGGCACCGGCATCGGCTATGGCCATACTTATTACGCGCAAGGTCCGCTGAGCCTTGCGACGATTTCGTTCGGCTATGCGGACGGCTGGCTGCGACGCTCGGCTTCGGCGGCCTGGTTCGAAGGTGCACGTCTGCCTTTCCTCGGGCGTGTGTCGATGGATTCGATCATTCTCGACATCTCCGCCCTTCAACCCGGCAAACTGCGCGAAGGCGATCTGGTCGAACTGCTCGGCCCCTCGCAGAACGTCGACGATGCCGCCGGCCATGCCGGCACCATCGGCTATGAAATCCTGGCCAGTCTCGGCCCGCGCTTTCACCGGCACTATATCGGCGGTTGAGCGGTTTGGCCGCGCTTGACAAGCGGGCGCCTGTCGGCAAGGGTCGGGGCATGAGCAACCTCGCTTATATCAGAACCTTGTTCAGGGTCTGCCCGATCGCGGGATCGTAGCCCCGGCGCGGCCGCCTTTCGGCGTCCGTCCGTACCGGGGCATCCATACATCCACAATCGTCATCAAGCCGTACGGCCCTTCGCGGCTGCCGGCTTTCATCAAGCCGCAATCAGCGCGGCGGCAGGCGCGCATCCGTTCGATGCGCCGATCCATGAGGTTTGCCATGCAACATGCAACGGGACTGCGTCCATCGAGCCGGATTCTGATCAGCAACACCGACCATGACAGGTTGACCGGGCTGGCAAGGGCCCTGCTCGACCGCGCGCCCGAGACGGCCGAAGAGCTGCTCTCGGAAATGGACCGGGCGGTAGTGAAAGACGCGGCGGCGATGCCGGATGGCGTGGTGCGGATGGGTTCGACGGTGACGGTCCGCGGCGAAGGCGGAGACACACAGCGCATCGTGCTGGTCTATCCCGGCGAAGCCGACATTGCCGAAAACCGGATCTCGGTGCTGACGCCGATGGGAACGGCGCTTATCGGTGTCAGCGTCGGGCAGGCGGTGTGCTGGAACGGTCGTGGCGGCCGCAAACTGTCGGTGACCGTGGAGGCCGTCGATATCCCTGCCGGCAGCGGGCGCTGATCGTGGAGGCGGTGATTAGGACCATGAGCTGCCGCCTTACGACGAAGGATTTCGCCGTGCTCGAAGTCATGCTGGAGCGGCGGCGGGCATTCGCGGATCCGATCGTCCGGATGATCGAAGAGAAGCTTGCCAATGCCGGCGTCGTGCCGGTCGATTCGGTCGAACCCGATATCGTGACGCTGAACAGCAGGGTGGTGTTTTGCGTCGATACCGGTGCGGCCGAGACGCGCACCCTGGTGCAGAACGAGGTGCGCGGGCCGGTCGGCTCCAGCCTGTCGGTGGCGACAAGGCGTGGGCTCTGCATGCTCGGCATGGCGCAGGGCCAGACGGCATCGATCGAGCACCCCGATGGCAGGCGGGAGGCGATCCGGATCAAGACGGTGCTCTATCAGCCGGAAGCCGCGCGGCGGGCAGCCCGGGAGAAAGTCTCGGCTGGCGGACGTCGGCCGCATGGATTGACTCTCGTCTACAGCGCCGCAGCCCCAATCCAGCCTCTTGGCGGGACGGCCGGAATGCGGCAGACAGAGGAGGACGACCCCGGTCCCTCGGCGGCGTGAATGGCAACGGCGCATGGTCTCGAAGATCGGGGACGATTTTCGCCAGGGATCATGCGCAAATCGCAAGTGGGCCGTGTCTATGGGCATCAGACGGGCGTAAGGAGTGAACGATGAAGATCATGGTGCTGGGCGGTGGCGTCATCGGGGTGACCACGGCCTATTATCTCGCCGAGGCCGGCCACGAGGTGACGGTGGTCGACCGGCAGAAAGGCCCGGCACTGGAAACCAGCTTCGCCAATGCCGGCGAGATTTCGCCCGGCTATGCCTCGCCCTGGGCCGGGCCCGGCGTTCCGCTCAAGGCGATCAAATGGCTCTTGATGAAGCATGGTCCGCTGGTGGTGCGGCCGGCCTTCGACCCGCATATGTGGACATGGCTGGTCAAGATGCTGCGCAACTGCACCGCCGAGCGTTACGCGATCAACAAATCGCGCATGGTGCCGCTGGCCGAGTACAGCCGCGACACGTTGAAGGCGCTGCGCGACGCGACCGGCATCAGCTATGACGAGCGGACGCAGGGCACGCTGCAGCTGTTCCGCACGCAAAAACAGCTCGACGGCACATCAGGCGATGTCGAGGTGCTGAAGAAATATGGCGTGCCCTATGAAATCCTCGACCAGGACGGCTGCATCGCGGCGGAGCCGGGGCTCGCCGGCGTGCGCGAGAAGTTCGTGGGCGGGCTGAGGTTGCCGCATGACGAGACCGGCGACTGCAAGATGTTCACCGACAAATTGGCCGAGCTCTGCGTGGCGCGCGGCGTGAAGTTCGAATATGACATGACGATCTGGCGCGTCATCCGCAGCCGCAACCGCATTGCCAACCTCAGCACCAGCAAGGGTTTCAAGACCGCCGACGCCTATGTCATGGCACTGGGCAGTTATTCGGCGGGCTTCATGCGCCGTATGAAGCGGTCGATCCCGGTCTATCCGGTCAAGGGTTATTCGATCACCGTGCCGATCAAGGACGCCACCCTGGCGCCGGTGTCGACGGTGATGGACGAGACCTACAAGGTGGCGATCACCCGGTTGGGGGACCGTATCCGCGTCGGCGGCACGGCCGAGATTTCCGGCTTCGACCTCAGGCTGCACGAATCGCGGCGGCGCACGCTCGAACATTCGGTCGGCGATCTCTTTCCGGGCGCCGGCGCGATGCGCGAGGCGACGTTCTGGTGCGGGCTGCGGCCGATGACGCCGGACGGGCCGCCGCTGATCGGCCGCACCGAGCTTTCCAACCTCTATCTCAACACCGGTCACGGAACGCTCGGCTGGACCATGGCCTGCGGTTCGGCCAAGGTTCTGGCCGACATCATCTCCAGCCGTGTGCCGGATATCGATGTGCGTGCCCTGGCGCAGGAGCGTTATCTGAAATAGCCGAGGCGCCGTTCATCGGCATGACCGATGGGTGTCAAAACGCTTCCTTCACCCACTCCTCGTCGAACAGCAGCCGGTAGGCCCACGGGATGGTCACATTGGTGGCGACCGGGTTCGAGTGGGCGAGGTAGTCGTCATAGATCGGCTTCATCCTGGCGTAGAAGGCGGGATCGAGCACCGTCATGCCGTTTTCCGAGTCGTGGAAGAAGCTGCGGTTGTTAAGGTTGACCGAGGAGATGGCGACCAGCCTTTCGTCGATCATCATGATCTTGGAATGCAGCACCACGTCCGGCGCCTTGAACTCGCGGATGTTGATGCGGTCGCCATATTGCTCGACGAACAGCTTGTTGAGCGCGGTGAGGAACCTGCCGCCGATATCGCCCTTGAGGTCGATGCGGCCGACAATGTCGATCTTGACGCCGCGGGCGAGCGCCCGGTCGAAGGCGTGGGCGAGGCTCGGCGTCAGATTGAGGTAGGGGTTGACGATCTGGACATGGTGCTGGGCGGCATCGATCAGATCGACGAAATAGTCCTCCAGCGCATGGTCGTCCTCATAGGGCACTGAAATGAAGTGCCGGGCATTGCCCGACGGCCTGCGACCATCGGCGCGGACCGGGGTGGAGAAGGGGCGCGACAGGTTGGTGTCGGCGTCACGCAACCATATTGTCGACAGATGCGCGGCAAGCGTGTCGACCGTCGCATTGTCGGCGAACTCGATATCGAAGTCGCTCCAGTTCGAATAGTAGTTCAGCGACAGGCCATCGGTCTTGCCGTATTGCTGCAGGCCCGGATAGCGCGACAGGTCGATCGGCTGATGGAACAGGAAGCCGTCGTGGATGTTACGGCCGCCGATGATGACGCGGGAGCGCGCGGGATCCCGCGCCAGCGTTGCCAGCATCTTGATGTGATGGGTCTTGTGCAGTTGTGAAATCTGCTCGTCGATCGGCGCGCCATGGTCGGCGCGCCAGCGGTATTCCTGCAGCTCGACATTGGGGAATTCGGCCGCAAGCCGGTGCAGAATGGCGTCGTCCTTTTCGCGCTCGAGCACGTCGGTGACCATGATGCGCACCTTGGTGCCGAGGGCGGCATGATGGCGGATCAGCCGCTCGATGATGCGGCCGGAAAAGTCGGCCTTGAACTCCAGCGAGGACAAATAGATCAGCTTCAGCCTTGGCGCCTTCGAGAAATCGAGCGGCAGTTCCGGATCGCCCTTGTCGATGGCGGCGTCGGACAGCGGCGCGCCCATCAGCGCCTCGACCTTGGCGTTGAAGCCGTCACGCGACTTGCGCAGCAGGCTGGGCTCGCCGATCGGCAAGGCGCAGGTCTGCGACAGCCAACGGCTGGCATAGAAGGCGCGTTCAAGCGCGTCGAGGCCGGCGCCGTCGGGAACCGGGCAACGCTGGTAACGGCTGTCGAAGGCAGCAAGCCCGGGATCGGCGGTCTCCTCGCGCAGGATGGTGAGCGGAGCGCCGGCCGGGACGAGGCTGGAGCGGATCCTTGCCGTGCATCGGTTCAGGCTGTCGCCCGGAAACAGGCTGGCCGTGTCGTCCTCGCCCGATAGGCGAAAGCGGAATTCCGTACCGGCGGCGATCGTGCGCGAGGCTCCGGCGGCGCGGATCGCCAATGTGCCGTCGCAGGTGCCCTCGATGTCGACCGGTTGCTTGCCGGCTTGGCGCAGCACGATCTCGGTGCTGCGTGCCTGCAGGCCGGAGAATTCGAACGTCTTGGATGCCGAGGGCCGTGCGGCCGCATCGATGTAGAGCGTCTGCCGCGACACCCGCCAGCGTCCGTCGAACTGGCCCTCGCCACTGCCGCCACTGGAGGGCTGGACATGCGCATTGGCGACCGGTCCGGCCAGTTGCTGCAGCGTTGAATAGGTCGCCTGGAAGTCGCGATTGTGGGCATCGCGGCGGTTGCGCCCGAACGGGCCGGTGCCGTTGGCGCGATCGAGGGCATCGAGCTGGTTGTGGGCGAGCAGCGCCAGGAACCGTCTTTGGTAGTCGCTGGCGCCGGCATCTCCGAAGAACTGCGCGGCCGCGATCCGCGGCCCGGACGTGCTGGCCGACAGCGAGGGCCGCGCGCAGGCCTCCTGTCCCGGCAAGAGGTCGCAGGCATTGCGGCCCGCACCAGCGCAGCCGGCAAGGATTGCCAGTGCGAACAGGGCAGGAATGACGGATGCGCGGACGTTCACCCCGTGGCCCCGGGCTTCATGGCGCTCAACTGCGCGGGATCACGGGGCGGCATGAAGCCTTGTGGGAAGATCTTGCAGATAGGAACGGCGAAGGTGGCGATCAGCAGTTCGGCTTCGCTGCGCATCTTGCGGGATGCTGTCCTGTCATCGCGTATCGCCCTCGACGAGGCAATGAGGGCGCCGTCGCAGTCGCAATGATTGTGACGCGCGATGTAGCAGGCGTCATGGATTTGACAGGCGGCATCGAGGCGATCGACCGGCCGGGCGGAAAGATCGCCGGTGCGGGTGCCGGGACCGCAATAGTTGCCGATGACGAAAGGCGAGGGGCGCGCCATGGCGGAGCGGATCGGTTTGGGCAATTCGGCTTCGGGCACCTTGGTCCACGGATTGGCGCATGCGGAGACAAAAAGCAGCGGCAGGATGGCAAGAACGGCTCGCATGTCTATCCGCGCCAGCTTTCTGAAAGATTTCCCCACCCGGCGGCCCGCGCCGTGGCCGGTGGCCGCATGCCTGATGCCACACTGGCCGGTTTTGTGGCAAAGAAAAGGCGGCATTGCTTGCGGCCTGTTGTGTTATTGTGATTTTGGGAGGATCTGCCTGAAGGGCAGAACCCGTAAGGATTTGGGGACCAGCATCTGCATGCGTATCTGCCTTCTCGTCATGACTGTTGGATTTTTGTCCTGCGCTGCGGGGGCCGATGCTGCGGACAAGATGGTCCATGACCGGGCTAACGGATTTTCGCTGACCTTTCCCCAGGAATGGATCAATGAGCCGCCTGCCGACGAGGCGATATTGCTGAGTATAGAATCCAACGATCAGAGTCTTACCTGCATGGTGTCGGCCTCGCTTTACAATCGATCCGGACCCGGCTCGCCGGCCGATCCGCGCAAGTTCATCGAGGACTGGTCGATGAACGACTGGAAGTGGATGATAGGTAGATCATACAGCACAGCCGAGTTCAGCAATGATAAGCTTGCAAGGTTTCCGGACGGCTATCCTGTGCGTCTTGCCGATCTGGACTTTACGGTTATCGACAAGGATACCCGCCTCCATGGCCATTCCAGGTTTGCTTTTTCGGTTCGAGGAGCGCGCTACGGTTATGTCAATTGCAGCGTGATGGGCGAGAGCGCCGACCAGGTTGCGCAGATGTGGGCGCCGCTGGCGGACAAGGCTGAGCGTGTGGTGAATTCGTTCGTTCTCGACTCGCCTTGAACGGCACATTGTGTGCTGGTTTTGCGAAATCAGGTAAACAAACCCCGTTCGCGCTCCACCGCCTTGGTGATGAAGCTGGCGACGATCTGGATGCGGCGCAGCGGCCTGACCGATTCGTGATAGACCAGCCAGTAGGCGCGACGGATGGGCGCCACCACATCGACGGCCACCAGTTCCGGCATCGAGCGGGCGACGAAAGTGTGCAGGATGCCGATGCCGGCGCCAGAGCGCACCGCTTCGGCCTGGCCGAGCGCCGAGGAGATGGCGAAGCTGGTGCGCCAGTCGGCGCTGAATTCGGCCGCGTAGTCGAGCGACGGGCTGACGATGAGGTCGGGCACATAGCCGATGAGCGTGTGCCGGCCGAGTTCGGCCGCGGTTTTGGGCAGGCCATTGGCATCGGCGTAGGCACGCGACGCGAACAGGCCGAGCGAATAGTCGACCAGCTTTCCCGCCACCAGCCGGCCTTCGGTCGGCCGCTCGACGGTGATGGCGATGTCGGCTTCGCGGCGTGAAAGCGAAAAGGAGCGCGGCACCGGCACGAGCTGGATCGTCAATTCGCGATGCAGGGCGGTCAGCGCGCCGAGACGCCTGGCCAGGAAGGCGACGCCAAAGCCGTCCGGCGCGCCGATGCGCACCGTGCCCGAGATATCGTCACCCTCGCCCGATATGGCCGAGCGCGCGGCGATCATGTCGCCCTCCATGCGTTCGGCAATGTCGAGGAAGCGCTCGCCGGCCGGCGTCAACTCGCTGCCGGTGGTCAGGCGGCGGAAGAGTTTCGTGCGCAGCGCATCCTCGAGCGCAGCGATGCGGCGCGAGACGGTGGCGTGGTTGAGTTCGAGCCGCTTGGCGGCGCCCAGAATCTGGCCGGCGCGGGCCACGGCAAGGAAGATGCGGACGTCATCCCAGTTCATGGGGGTGGTCCGGATGATAATTGTCAGCGTTGCGTTCTGTGGCGCCCCCCTCTGTCCTGCCGGACATCTCCCCCACTTGGGGGGAGATCAGTCGGCCGCGCCGCTGAGACCTGGCCTGCAATGTCCAAAGTAGGCGAAAGCGGTGATGACAGCCGATCTCCCCCCAAGTGGGGGAGATGTCCGGCAGGACAGAGGGGGGCGCGAAGGGACTCAACCTGACAATTCCAGCGTGACGAACACACCCTCTCATTTGCGAGAATTGATGCTCATCCGTCAATCGTTATCTATTCCGCGCACAACGGTTGCGATCTCCCTCACGTTGCCTTCCGCCGGCCAAAGGCGGACAATGCGGCATTCACAACCTCAGGGAGAGAAATCATGATCGAATACGGTCATTTCATCGGCGGCAAGCGCGTCGCTGGCACCAGCGGTCGCAAGCAGGACGTCATGCAGCCGATGGACGGCTCCGTGCGCGGCACGGTTGCGCTGGCCTCGGCGCAGGAACTGCGCGCCGCGGTCGAGAACGCCAAGGCGGCGCAGCCGAAGTGGGCCGCCACCAACCCGCAGCGCCGCGTGCGCGTGCTGATGAAGTTTCTCGAACTGGTCCAGCGCGACTATGACGAATTGGCCGACATCCTGGCGCGCGAGCACGGCAAGACTATTGCCGACGCCAAGGGCGACATCCAGCGTGGCCTCGAAGTGGTCGAGGTCTGCATAGGCGCGCCACATATGATGAAGGGCGAGTTCACCGATGGCGCCGGCCCCGGTATCGACGTCTATTCGATGCGCCAGCCGCTCGGCGTCGTGGCCGGCATCACGCCGTTCAACTTCCCGGCGATGATCCCGCTGTGGAAGATCGCGCCGGCCATCGCCTGCGGCAACGCCTTCATCCTGAAGCCCTCCGAGCGCGATCCGGGCGTGCCGATGCGCATTGCCGAACTGTTCATCGAGGCCGGCCTGCCGGCGGGCATCCTCAATGTCGTCAATGGCGACAAGGATGTGGTCGACGCCATCCTTGACGATCCCGACATCAAGGCCATCGGCTTTGTCGGTTCGACGCCGATCGCGCATTACATCTATTCGCGTGGCACCGCGGCCGGCAAGCGCGTGCAGTGCTTCGGCGGCGCCAAGAACCACATGATCATCATGCCCGACGCCGACATGGACCAGACCGTCGATGCGCTGATCGGCGCCGGCTACGGTTCGGCGGGCGAGCGCTGCATGGCGATCTCGGTTGCCGTCCCGGTCGGCAACGACACCGCCAACCGGCTGATGGAAAAGCTGGTGCCGCGCGTCGAAAGCCTGAAGGTCGGCCCGTCGACGGACTCCTCCGCCGATTTCGGCCCGCTGGTGACGGCACAGGCGCTGGAGCGCGTGAGAGGCTATGTCGATATTGGCGTCAAGGAAGGCGCCAAGCTTGTCGTCGATGGCCGCGGCTTCAAGATGCAGGGCTACGAGGACGGCTATTACATGGGTGGCTGCCTGTTCGACAATGTCACATCAGACATGCGCATCTACAAGGAAGAAATCTTCGGGCCGGTGCTGTCGGTGGTGCGCGCGCCGCGTTACGAGGATGCGATCAAGCTCGCCAACGACCACGAGATGGGCAATGGCGTTGCCATCTTCACCCGCGACGGCGACGCCGCGCGGGACTTTGCAAGCCGTGTCCAGGTCGGCATGGTCGGCGTCAACGTGCCGATCCCGGTGCCGATCGCCTATTACACGTTCGGCGGCTGGAAGGCATCGTCCTTCGGCGATCTCAACCAGCACGGCCCGGATGCGTTCCGCTTCTACACCAAGACAAAGACGGTGACCTCGCGTTGGCCGTCCGGCATCAAGGACGGCGCCGAGTTCGTCATCCCGACGATGAACTGACGGACGATTTCTTGCTTGCGCGTCCTCGTCTTCGGCTGAGGGCGCGCGGGCCGGCATCAAGGACGGCGCCGAGTTCGTCATCCCGACGATGAACTGACGGACGATTTCTTGCTTGCGCGTCCTCGCCTTCGGCTGCGGGCGCGCGGGCCGGCATAAGGGACGGTGCCGAGTCGTCATCCCGACGATGATTGATCAAAAGGCCCGGGCGCACCCCGGGCCTTTTGATTCTCACGCCACGCTATATGTCTAAACGCTAATGTGATGGAACAAAGCGGCCGGGCTACGGCTTTTGCTGTATTCCTGCGATGGGCAGGCAATCCGACAGCGCCGGTGTCAACCCGGGGTTCTCGTCTGGCGCAAGGAGGTGTCAGATGAAACGACGTTTTATCGCAACGATATTTTGCACGGCCATGGCAATGTCCGGTGTCGTGCAGGCTGAAGCGGCCGGGCAATGCGCCGCGCGCGCCGACATCGTCAAGGCGCTCGGCGACAATTTCCATGAGAGCCAAGCCGGGCGTGGCCTGATCAACCCAAGCGTGATCCTGGAGGTCTTTGTTTCCGAACAGGGCAGTTGGACCGTACTGGCCTCCGATACCAAGGGCCAGAGTTGCATTCTGTCCGTCGGCGAAGGCTGGGACAGTTCGACAATGAAAGCAGCCCTGCCGGGCGCTTGAGCGAAGTTCTGTGTGTCACTGCCACTATCGCGGCAGGACTCATGCTTGACTGGTGGCCCTTTCCAGCGCACCGCAAGACCCACAACTCGTTTGCGGCGGTCACAGCGACGTCGTCGCGGGACTGGCGCAGGCCTTTCAAGAAAAGCAGATTGGCTACGGCGTGGTCGGACAGGCCACCAATGTCGAGATGTAGGTTTCGGCAAGCGGGTCCTGGACGATGCCGATATCCGACGTGAAGGCCGAAGCTGCATCCTCGCGGCTGGCGAGGGCGGGGAGAACAACCTCACTGTGGCCGCGATGGCGCACGGGACCTGAGCCGCCCGATCAACGCGTGGCGGCGACCTCGGCATGGCCGCGCAGCAGCGCCATCAGCCTCTTGGCGTCCTTGGCCGCGGCTTCCTCGTCGCCGTCGAGGATCGAGCGGATCAAGGCAACATGGTGCTCGGCGGATTCCGCCAGCCCGGTATCGGCCTTGTAGCGGAACCAGAAGCGGCGGCTGTGGGTCTGCAAGGGTGCGGCCAGCCGTGCGGCGAACGGATTGTCGGCGGCCAGCGCCAGCGCCTCGTCGAGCGCCTTGTCGGCCTGGATGAAGGCAAGCACATTGCCGGAGATGACCGCCTTCTGCATGGCGAGGGCCGCCTCGTGAAACAGGTCGGCGGCCTCGCGGGTGACGAAGCGGGCAGCCGAGCGGGCAAGCACCACCTCGACGCCGCGCCGGGCGTCGAGCACGCGCAGCCAGTCGCCCGGATGCAGCGGCGCAATGGCGATGCCGGCGCGTGGCCTGACGTCCAGCAGCCCTTCCCAGGCCAGCCGCTGGATCGCCTCGCGCACCGGCGTGCGGCCGAGCGCCAGCTTTTCGATGAGGGCGCCCTCGGTGACAAAGCTCGCCGGCGCCAGTTCCAACGTGACGATCATATGCTCGAGCACGCGGTAGGCCTTGGTCGCCGCCGGCTCGGACGGCATGCCTGCTTCTATGGATATCAATGGCGGTCTCCTGATATATCTAAAATATATCATAACGAATTCCGCATTGACAGCTGCTTTCTTAACAGATATACGTCTGATATATCAGATGGAGATATGATCATGTGGACCGGAGTTTTCCCTGCCGTCACGACCAAATTCACCGCCGACGATCGCCTTGACCATGCCGAAATGGAACGCTGCTTCAATCTGCAGATCGAGGCCGGCTGCGACGGCATCATCGTCTGCGGTTCGCTCGGCGAAGGGCCGATGCTGTCGCATGACGAGAAGATCGAGGTGCTGAAGACCGCGCAGAAAGTCGCCGGCAAGAAGCCGGTGCTGCTGACGGTCAACGAGGCTGGCACCCGCGAGGCGGCCAGCATCGCCAAGCGTGCGGCCAGGGAAGGCGCCAATGGCCTGATGGTGGTGCCGAGCCCGATCTACCACACGAATGCGGAAGAGACGGTCGCGGCCCTGCGTGCCGTCGCCGAGGCCGGCGATCTACCGGTGATGATCTACTCCAACCGGCTCGCCTACCGTGTCGACGTCACCGTCGACCAGATGGAGGAGCTGGCGTCGGACACGCGCTTCGTGGCCATCAAGGAATCCTCCGACGACATCCGCCGGTCGACCGAGATCATCAACCGCCTGGGCAGGCGTTACGACCTGTTCACCGGCGTCGACAATCTTGCCTTCGAGGCGTTGTCGGTCGGCGCCATCGGCTGGGTGGCCGGCCTGGTCACCGCCTTCCCGCGCGAAACCGTCGCCATCTACCAGCTGATGAAGCAGGGCCGCCGCGAGGAGGCGCTCTCCATCTACCGCTGGTTCCGGCCGCTGCTCGACCTCGATGTCTCGACCTATCTGGTGCAGAACATCAAGCTCGCCGAAGTCTTCACCATCCAGACCAACGACCGTGTCCGGATGCCGCGCCAGCCGCTGTCTGGCGAGCGCCGCAAGGCGGTCGAGAAGATCGTCAAGGATGCACTGGCGGTACGGCCGACACTGCCGAAATTTTGAGGGTAAGTTCTTCTTCCTTCTCATGGGGGAAGATGGCGGCAGCCAGATAAGGAGCAGCGCCCCACGTGGCCGGAAATTCCAAGTCGACAGAAGCAGGGCGCCGCCCCTCATCCGCCCTTCGGGCCCCTTCTCCCCGTGAACGGGGAGAAGGGGAGGACATCGCCATCGTCGGCGGCGGCATCATCGGCATCTGCGCGGCCGCCTTCCTTGCCGAGGCGGGGCTGGATGTCACGGTCTTCGACCGCACCGGCATCTGCGAAGAGACCAGTTCCGGCAATGCCGCCGCCTTCGCCTTCTCCGACGTGTTGCCGCTGGCCCACAAGGGCATGATCCGCCAGTTGCCGAAATGGCTGGCCGATCCGCTGGGCCCGCTCAGCATCCCGCCCGCCTACCTGCCGAAACTCTTGCCCTGGCTATTCCGGTTCTGGCGCGCCGGCGCAGCGGCGAAATACGAGGCCAGCCTCGCCACCCAGGCCGGCATGATGAGGCTTGCAGAAGCGGAGTGGATGTATCTGCTCGATCGTTCCGGCACGCGGCCGATGCTGCGCGAGGACGGTTCGCTGGAACTCTACGAAAGCGAAGCCGAGTTCCGCGCCACGCTGCCGGGCTGGGCGGCGCGCGAACGCTTCGGCATCGGCTTCCGCCATGTCGACGGCAAGGGGCTGGCGGCTCTGCAGCCGGGACTGTCACCGCGCTTCGTCAAGGGCATGTTCGTGCCGGGCTGGAAGACGGTCGCCGATCCGAAACTGCTCGGCAAGGCAGTATGGGCCTATGCCGAGGCCAAGGGCGCCCGCTTTGAAACGGCCCGCATCGACCGGATCGCGGCGGATCAGGACGGCGCGGCACTGACGCTGGCCGACGGAACCATTAGGCGCGCCAGGCGGCTCGTTGTCGCCGCCGGCACCTGGTCGCATCTTCTGGCGCGGCAGCTCGGCGATCGCATTCCGCTGGAGACCGAGCGCGGCTACAACACGACATTGCCGAATGGCGCCTTCGACGTGAAGCGGCAGCTGATCTTCTCCGGCCATGGTTTCGTCATCACGCCGCTCGACACGGGCCTGCGCGTGGGCGGTGCCGTCGAACTCGGCGGCATCGAGCGGCCGCCCAACTTCAGCAGGTCGAAAGCGCTTTTGCAGAAGGCGCAGCAATTCCTGCCGGGGCTCGATCCGTCGGGCGGGCGCGAATGGATGGGGTTCCGCCCCTCGCTGCCGGATTCGGTGCCAGTCATCGGCAATGCGCCGGGCGCCCGGTCGGTGGTGTATGCTTTCGGTCACGGTCATCTCGGCCTGACCCAGGCTGCGGCGACCGGACGGTTGATCCGCGAGCTCGTCCTGGGGCAGACTCCGTCCGTTGACCTGGCCCCCTTCAGCCCACAACGGTTTTGATTTTCGAGGAGCGACATGGCCAAGAAATCCTTCTTCTGTATCGACGGCCACACTTGCGGCAATCCGGTGCGGCTGGTCGCCGGCGGTGGCCCCCTGCTGCAGGGTTCGACAATGATGGAACGGCGCGCGCATTTCCTCGCCGGGTATGACTGGATCCGCACCGGCCTGATGTTCGAGCCGCGCGGCCACGACGTGATGTCCGGGTCGATTCTCTACCCACCGACGCGCGAGGATTGCGACATCGCCATCCTGTTCATCGAAACCTCGGGCTGCCTGCCGATGTGCGGCCACGGCACCATCGGCACGGTCACGATGGCGATCGAGCACGGGCTGATCAAGCCAAGGACGCCAGGTGTGCTAAGGCTCGACACGCCGGCCGGCCTGGTCACCGCCGAATACAAGCAGGTCGGCGAATATGTCGAGGAGGTGCGCATCACCAACGTGCCGTCGTTCCTTTATGCCGAAGGGCTGACGGTCGAATGTCCCGGGCTCGGTGAGATCACCGTCGATGTCGCCTATGGCGGCAATTTCTATGCCATCGTCGAGCCGCAGGCGAATTATCGCGACATGGCCGACCATTCCGCCGGCGACCTCATTGCCTGGAGCCCGGTGGTGCGGCAGCGGCTGAACGAGAAATATGCCTTCGTGCATCCGGAGAATCCCGGCATCAACAGGCTGTCGCACATGCTGTGGACCGGCAAGCCGACGGTGGAAGGGGCCGATGCCCGCAACGCCGTCTTCTATGGCGACAAGGCGATCGACCGCTCACCTTGCGGCACCGGTACCTCGGCGCGGATGGCGCAGCTCCATGCCAAGGGCAAGCTCAAGGCAGGCGACGCCTTCGTGCATGAATCGATCATCGGTTCGCTGTTCAAGGGCAAGGTCGAAAAGGAGGTCACCGTGGCGGGCAAGCCGGCGATCATCCCCTCGATCGGCGGCTGGGCGCGCATGACCGGACTGAACACGATCTTCATCGACGACCGCGATCCGTTCGCGCATGGGTTCGTGGTCAAATAGGCGATTCATCACGCTACGGAAGGCATGAAGGCGCAAGAAGGAATGCCGTCAGCAGCGCAAGGAATCCCTTCATCAACTTATTTTGACGGCGATTTCTTCGAAACGGCGCGCATGATAGGGCTGAATCGTCAAAGACATTGCGTTATGCCAATGATAGGGTCCGCGATAGTCCAGAGGCCGGGTTCAAAAAAACGGGCAGTCGAAATGGCGTGCATTGGAAACGCGCATGGCGATCGAAAAATCACGTTGCAATCCGGGCTCGAAACTTTACGACTAGGGGAAATACGAAAAGGAATGCGTCTGCATGGGCGACATTCCAGGGGAGCCATGTACATATGCAGTACTTTGTCCAGCAGCTTATCAACGGGCTGACGCTGGGATCGATCTATGGGCTGATCGCGATCGGCTACACGATGGTCTACGGCATCATCGGCATGATCAATTTCGCCCATGGCGACATTTTCATGGTGGGCGCCTTCACCGCGCTGATCGTCTTCCTCATCCTCGGCGCGCTGTTCTATTCGGTGCCCGTGGTCATCGCGCTGCTGGTCATGATGATCGTGGCGATGCTGCTCACAAGCCTCTACAATTGGACGATCGAGAAGGTGGCCTACCGGCCGCTGCGCGGTTCGTTCCGGCTGGCGCCGCTGATCACCGCCATCGGCATGTCGATCGCGCTGTCCAATTTCGTCCAGGTCACGCAGGGTCCTCGCAACAAGCCGATCCCGCCGATGGTGTCGAAGGTCTACAACATCGACGGAGTCAGCGTGTCGCTGAAGCAGATCATCATCGTCATCGTCACCGCCCTTTTGCTGGTGCTGTTCTGGTACCTGGTCAACAAGACCTCGCTTGGCCGGGCGCAGCGCGCCTGCGAGCAGGACCGCAAGATGGCGGCATTGCTCGGCATCGATGTCGACCGCACCATCTCCATCACCTTCATCATGGGTGCTGCACTTGCCGCCGTCGCCGGCACGCTGTTCCTGATGTACTATGGCGTGGTGGCCTTCTCCGACGGTTTTGTGCCGGGGGTAAAGGCATTCACGGCGGCGGTGCTTGGCGGCATCGGCTCGCTTCCCGGCGCCGTGCTCGGTGGGCTCCTGATCGGCTTCATCGAGAGCATGTGGTCGGCCTATTTCTCGATCGACTACAAGGACGTCGCGGCGTTCTCGATCCTGGCTATCGTGCTGATCTTCCTGCCTTCCGGCATATTGGGCCGGCCTGAAGTCGAAAAGGTTTGAGACCATGGCCGTGACCGTATCTCGTGAGCGCGACACCGTCGCCAGCCCCATGCAGCGCGCCCTTCGGGAAGCGTTCTATGCCGGCGCCATCGCGCTTGGCCTGTTCGTGCTGTTCATCGGGCTGAAAACCGGTCAGAACATGTCCAATGAACTGGTCCTGACTCAGCGCTGGGGCTTGCTCACCGCCGTGGTGATCGCCACGGCCGTCGGGCGTTTCCTCTATGTCGCCTACGGCCAGCCCTTCATGGCCAACCAGAAGATCGCCGACGTCGCCACCGGTCTGTTACCGGCCAGCGTGGGGTCACGGTTCTTTCAGTTGCCGGCGTTCATCCTGGCTGTCGTGGCGGCCGTGCTGCTGTTCGTGTTGGGCAGCTCTCTCGCCGGATGGGTGGGAGCAGAACCGGCCGGCTATCTCCAATTCCTGCGCGCCCTGGCGGTCATCTATGTGCTGGGTTGCGTGATCTACTACTTCCGCGCCTTCATTCATGCCAACTTCACCAAATTGGGCATCACAGCGTTGGTGCTGTACCCGATTCTGGTGGTCGCGGTGCTGTCGCTGAACGCCTGGTCGATTGCTGGAGGGCTGCAGGGCTCGCTGAAATGGGTCGACAATTTCGGCATCCAGATACTGATCTATGTGATGCTGGCTTGGGGATTGAACATCGTCGTTGGGCTGGCCGGCCTGCTCGACCTTGGCTACGTCGCTTTTTATGCACTTGGCGCCTATGCCTATGCGCTTCTTGCCACGCATTACGGCCTGTCGTTCTGGATCCTGCTGCCGGCCGCAGGCTGCATGGCCGCCCTTTGGGGGGTGCTGCTCGGCTTCCCCGTGCTGCGCCTGCGCGGCGATTATCTGGCGATCGTGACGCTCGCCTTCGGCGAGATCATCCGGCTGGTGCTGATCAACTGGCGCGAGGTGACCAACGGCTCGGCCGGTATCTCCGGCATTCCCAAGGTTTCCTTCTTCGGCCTGATGACCTTCAATGTGTCGGACCCCAATTACATTGCCAAGGTTCTGCATCTCGCGACCTCGAGCGCCTATTACAAGATTTTCCTCTACTATCTGATCCTGGGCCTGTGCCTGCTTACCGCCTTCGTCACCATCAGGCTGCGCCGTCTGCCGGTCGGTCGTGCTTGGGAAGCCTTGCGTGAGGACGAGATCGCCTGCCGCTCGCTCGGCATCAACACCACCACAACCAAGCTGACCGCCTTCGCCACCGGTGCCATGTTCGGCGGTTTCGCCGGCTCGTTCTTCGCCGCGCGGCAAGGCTTCGTCAGCCCGGAATCCTTCGTCTTCCTGGAATCGGCGATCATCTTGGCCATCGTCGTTCTGGGCGGCATGGGCTCGCTGGTCGGCATCGCGGTTGCCGCGATGGTGATGATCGGCGGCACCGAGGCGTTGCGCGAACTCGACTTCCTCAAGCAGGTCTTCGGGCCTGATTTCACACCGGAACTCTACCGCATGCTTCTGTTCGGCATGGCCATGGTGATCGTCATGCTGTGGAAGCCGCGCGGCTTTGTCGGCAGCAGGGAACCGACGGCCTTCCTGAAGGAGCGAAAAGCGGTCTCAGGCTCCTTCACCAAGGAGGGCCACGGCTGATGGATGCGAACACACAAATGAACGACGCCATCCTGCAGGTCGATCACCTGTCGATGAAGTTCGGCGGCCTGGTCGCCATCGGCGACCTGTCCTTCACCGCCAAGCGCGGCGAGATCACGGCGCTGATCGGCCCCAACGGCGCCGGCAAGACCACCGTGTTCAACTGCATCACCGGCTTCTACAAGCCATCGGAAGGCATGATCACGCTCAACCGTGCCGATGGCTCGAGCTATCTCCTGGAACGATTGCCCAACCACGAGATCCCGGCGCGCGCCAAGGTGGCGCGCACCTTCCAGAACATCCGCCTGTTCTCGGGCATGACGCTGCTGGAAAACCTCCTCGTCGCTCAGCACAACAAGCTGATGAAGGCTTCGGGCTATACGGTGCTTGGCCTGTTCGGTTTCCCGAGCTACCGGCAGGCTTCGGCCGAGTCGATCGAGCTCGCAAGGCATTGGCTGGAGAAAGCAGACCTCGTCGATCGGGCCGACGATCCGGCCGGCGACCTGCCCTATGGTGCGCAGCGGCGCCTCGAGATCGCGCGCGCCATGTGCACCGGTCCGGAGCTTCTGTGCCTCGACGAGCCGGCGGCCGGCCTCAACCCGAAGGAATCGGCCGCTCTCAACAAGCTGCTGATGGACATCAAGAACACCTCAGGGGCCTCGATCCTTTTGATCGAGCATGACATGTCGGTGGTCATGCAGATTTCCGACCATGTCGTGGTTCTGGAATATGGCCGCAAGATCTCCGACGGCAATCCGCAGTCGGTGCGCACCGATCCGCGCGTCATCGCCGCCTATCTCGGCGTCGATGACGAGGAGGTCGAGACCGTGCTGACCGAAGTCGGCGACGAGGACGTCATCGAACAGCTCGATACCGGTCCCGATGCCGCGCATGGCCCGGGCACCTCGGCGTCGTATCTGGCCGGACCGGTGAGTGACACGGTCAGCCACAGCGAGGGCGAGCGCGTCACCGTGTCGAAAGGCGCCTCGAAGGCTGCGCAGATCGACGCGCGTACCGTGACCGTGGCGAGCAAAGCCGTTGTGGCTAAAGCTGAACGGGCGACAAAGCCGGCTCCGGCCGCCAAGCCGCTCGCGAAAGCGGCAGCAAAGAAGCCGGCCGCCAAGGCACCCACGGCAAAGGCCGAGGGCGTTTCGAACCGTCTCGCTGCTCCGCGTGGCGGCAAGGCCGACAACCTGACCCGCATCAAGGGCATCGGTAAGGTCAACGAGAAGAAGCTCAACGATCACGGCATCTTCCACTTCGACCAGATCGGCGCCTGGAAGAAGGCCGACGTCGAGGCCGCCGAAGCCTATCTCGCCTTTGACGGGCGCATAGAGCGCGAGGAGTGGGTCAAGCAGGCCAGGCTGCTCGGGCAGGGCAAGGACACGGAATTCTCGCGCCGCGTCGATGCGGGCAAGGTGGCGACCAGCCATGCGTCGGCAAAGAGCGCCGGCGCGGCTTCCGGAAAAACAGCCGCCGCCAAGCCTGCGACCGGCAAGCGCGGAGGAGGCAAGTAATGGCCGGTACGACACTGCTCGATATCAAAGGTGTGCAGACCTATTACGGCAACATCCGGGCGCTGAACGGCGTCGACGTCACCGTCAAGCAGGGCGAGATCGTGGCGCTGATCGGCGCCAACGGCGCCGGCAAGTCGACACTGATGATGACCATCTTCGGGGCGCCGCGCGCCCGTACCGGCAGCATCACCTTCGCCGGCACCGACATCACCCAGTTGCCGACGCACGAGATTGCGCGCCTGCGCATCGCCCAGTCGCCGGAAGGACGGCGCATCTTCCCGCGCATGACGGTGATGGAAAACCTGCAGATGGGCGCCAGTCTCGACAACCTCAAGCACTATGCCGAGGACGTCGAGAAGGTGTTCACGCTGTTCCCACGGCTGAAGGAGCGCATCGCCCAGCGCGGCGGCACGCTCTCGGGCGGCGAGCAGCAGATGCTGTCGATCGGGCGCGCGCTGATGGCGCGGCCGAAGCTGCTTTTGCTCGACGAGCCGTCGCTCGGGCTGGCGCCGCTGATCGTCAAGCAAATCTTCGATGCCATCCGCGAATTGAACCGCACCCAGGGGCTGACGGTGTTCCTGGTCGAGCAGAACGCGTTCGGCGCGCTCAAGCTCGCCAACCGCGGCTATGTCATGGTCAACGGCAATGTGACGATGAGCGGCACCGGCAAGGAACTGCTCGCCAATCCCGAAGTGCGCGCCGCCTATCTCGAAGGCGGCCACCACTGAGTTCAGGAGTCTCCACCATGCAAGGCATTCTCTACGAGGAACCGTCGATCTGGCAGTTCTTCTTCGTCACCTGCCTGCTCGGCGGCTGGGCGGCCTGGATGACGGGCAAGGCCAGCGCCCAGACATGGCGCAGCTTCATCCAGCTGTTCGCCTATCTGCTGGGCCTCGGCATCGGCATCCGGTTCATCCATCACGCGCTGTTCGACGGCACGATGTTCTCGCTGCATTACTATATCGTCGACACCATCGTCCTGATGATACTGGGCTTCATCGGCTATCAATACACGCGAACCAACCAGATGGTGACACAATATAATTGGCTCTACGAAAGAGCTTCAATCTTGAGCTGGAAACCGAAAGGTTGAGGTTCATCATTAACGCCGCTTCGGGGATGAATCGGCGTGACAAGTGCCTGAAAATCGGCAAACTATGCTTTCTGCGATAAGGGTGGGCATCGCATGAAAGCTTCATTCACGCCCACTCCGTTAATGGGAGCGTTTCAATGAAAAAGTCACTATTGTCCGCCGTCGCCCTGACCGCGCTGGTCGCGTTCGGCGGCAACGCGTGGGCTGATGTAATGTTCGGCGTCGCCGGTCCGATCACCGGTCCGAACGCGGCCTTCGGCGCGCAACTGCAGAAGGGCGCAGAGGCCGCTGTCGCCGCGATCAATGCCAAGGGCGGCATCAACGGCGAGCAGATCAAGCTCGAAGTCGGCGACGACGTCTCGGATCCGAAGCAGGGCATCTCGGTCGCCAACAAGTTCGTCGGCGACGGCGTCAAGTTCGTGATCGGTCACTTCAACTCGGGCGTGTCGATCCCGGCCTCGGAAGTCTATGCCGAAAACAATATCGTCGAGATCACGCCGGCCGCGACCAACCCGAAATTCACCGAGCGCGGCCTGTGGAACGTGTTCCGCACCTGCGGACGCGACGACCAGCAAGGCAGCATCGCCGGCGCTTATATCGCCGCGAATTTCAAGGATGCCAAAGTCGCTATCGTGCACGACAAGACCCCTTACGGCCAGGGTCTCGCCGATGAAACCAAGAAGGCGATGAACGCCGCTGGCGTCAAGGAAGTGATGTATGAAGGTGTCAATGTCGGCGACAAGGACTTCTCGGCGCTCATCGCCAAGATGAAGGAAGCCGGCGTCACCCTGATCTACTGGGGCGGCCTGCACACCGAAGCCGGCCTGATCATCCGTCAGTCCGCGGACCAGGGCCTCAAGGCACCGATGATGTCGGGTGACGGCATCGTGACGGACGAACTCGCCGCGATCGCGGGCGACGCCGTCGCCGGCACGCTCAACACGTTCGGCCCCGACCCGCGCCTGATCCCGGCCAACAAGGAACTCGTCGAGAAGTTCCGCGCGCAGGGCTTCGAGCCGGAAGCCTACACGCTCTATGCTTATGCCGCCGTGCAGGTTGTCGCCGAGGCGGCCGCCGCCGCCAAGACCAACGACCCGCAGGCCGTTGCCAAGGCGATGCATGAGAACGGCCCGTTCCCCACGGTTCTGGGCGATCTCGCCTATGATGCCAAGGGCGACCCCAAGCTGCCGGGCTACATCATGTACGAGTGGAAGAAGAAGGACGACGGGAAGTATTCCTGGTTCCCGAAATAAGCCGCTCAGGCAGGTTTGACATTAGTGATGCCCGGCGCTTCGCGCCGGGCATTTTCTTTGGCGCGTCCCGGCGGCGGATGGCCTTCTTTGCCAACTCCTCCCAGCAGGGAAAGATCGCATCCAGGATCGAAATTGTCGCCATTGTTCCGTCCGTTCGAACGAATGCGTGCGAGTGTTGGCCGGATAATCCATTTAAATCGGTTTAACTTAGCGTCGATTTTGTTTGCGCTGCAGCATTTTCACGCTAATCATTGCGCCGATTTCTCTTCCCTTCCGCTACTGGAGCCCAGTCCTTGGCAATCACGAAGATCCTCGTCGCCAACCGGTCAGAAATCGCCATCCGCGTCTTTCGCGCGGCCAACGAACTGGGCCTCAAAACCGTGGCGATCTGGGCCGAGGAAGACAAATATTCGTTGCACCGCTTCAAGGCCGATGAAAGCTATCAGGTCGGACGCGGTCCACATCTCAACAAGGACATGGGGCCGATCGAAAGTTACCTGTCGATCGAGGAAGTGATCCGCGTCGCCAGGCTTTCGGGCGCCGATGCCATCCATCCGGGCTACGGGCTGCTGTCCGAAAGCCCCGAATTCGCCGAAGCCTGCGCGCAGGCGGACATCACCTTCATCGGCCCGAAGCCGGACACGATGCGCCGCCTCGGCAACAAGGTCGCGGCGCGTAACCTCGCCATCGAGGTTGGCGTACCGGTGATCCCTGCCACCGATCCGTTGCCGGAAGACATGGAGGCGGTCAAGAAACTGGCCAAGGAGATCGGCTATCCCGTCATGCTGAAGGCCTCGTGGGGCGGCGGCGGACGCGGCATGCGCGCCATCCGCTCCGAGGCCGATCTTGCCCGTGAGGTCACGGAGGGCAAGCGCGAGGCGAAGGCCGCCTTCGGCAAGGACGAGGTCTATCTCGAGAAGCTGATCGAGCGCGCGCGCCACGTCGAGGTGCAGGTGCTTGGCGACACCCATGGCAACGTCGTGCACCTGTTCGAGCGCGACTGCTCGATCCAGCGCCGCAACCAGAAAGTGGTCGAGCGGGCGCCGGCGCCATACCTTGAAATGTCGCAGCGCGAGGAGCTCTGCGGACATGCGCTGAAGATCGCGCGCGAGACCAGCTATATCGGCGCCGGCACGGTCGAGTTCCTGCAGGACGCCGATACCGGAAGGTTCTATTTCATCGAGGTCAATCCGCGTATCCAGGTCGAGCATACCGTCACCGAGCAGGTGACCGGCATCGACATCGTCAAAGCCCAAATCCACATTCTTGACGGTTTCGCCATCGGCACGCCTGAATCGGGTGTCCCGGCACAGAGGGATATAAGGCTGAACGGCCATGCCTTGCAGTGCCGCATCACCACCGAGGATCCCGAGCACAATTTCATTCCGGACTACGGCCGCATCACCGCCTATCGCGGCGCCACCGGCTTCGGCATCCGGCTGGACGGCGGCACCGCCTATTCCGGCGCGGTCATCACCCGCTTCTACGATCCGCTGCTGGAGAAGGTGACGGCATGGGCGCCGACGCCGGCCGAGACCATCGCGCGAATGAACCGCGCGCTGCGCGAGTTCCGTATCCGCGGCGTCGCCACCAATCTCACCTTCCTCGAAGCGATCATCAACCACCCGAGCTTCGCCGATAATTCCTATACGACGAAGTTCATCGACACGACGCCGGAGCTGTTCCAGCAGGTCAAGCGCCAGGACCGCGCGACCAAGCTGCTCAACTATCTGGCCGACGTCAGCGTCAACGGCCATCCCGAGACGCGCGGCCGGCCGATGCCGAAGGCCGATGCGGCCGCACCCGTCGTGCCCTACCTCAACGGCAACGTGCCCGGCGGCAGCAAGCAGAAGCTCGATGTGCTCGGCCCGGAGAAATTCGCGGCCTGGATGCGCGAGCAGAAGGAAGTGCTGGTCACCGACACGACGATGCGTGACGGCCACCAGTCGCTGCTCGCGACCCGCGTGCGCACCCATGACATTGCCGGCATCGCCGGCACCTATGCGCGCGCCCTGCCGCGGCTTCTGTCGCTCGAATGCTGGGGCGGCGCGACCTTCGACGTCGCCATGCGCTTCCTCACCGAGGATCCGTGGGAGCGGTTGTCGCGGGTGCGCGAGGCAGCCCCCAATCTGTTGCTGCAGATGCTGCTGCGCGGCGCCAATGGCGTCGGCTACACCAATTATCCCGACAATGTTGTGCAGCATTTCGTCAAGCAGGCAGCTGCCGGCGGCATCGACCTGTTCCGCGTCTTCGACTGCCTGAACTGGGTCGAAAACATGCGGGTCGCCATGGACGCTGTCGGCGCCGAGGGCAAGCTGATCGAAGCAGCGATGTGCTACACCGGTGACATTCTCGATCCCGCGCGCGCCAAATACGACCTGAAATATTATGTCGGTCTGGCCAGCGAATTGCAGGCCGCCGGCGCTCATATCATCGCGGTCAAGGACATGGCCGGCCTGTTGAAGCCGGCGGCCGCTCGCGTTCTGTTCAAGGCGTTGCGCGAGGCGACCGACCTGCCGATCCATTTCCATACCCACGACACGTCGGGCCTGTCGGCGGCAACCGTGCTGGCGGCGGTGGAGAGCGGCGTCGACGCCATAGACGCGGCTATGGATGCCTTCTCCGGCAATACATCGCAGCCTTGCCTGGGATCAATCGTCGAGGCGTTGAAGGGCACCGAGCGCGACCCTGGCCTCGACCCGCAATGGATCCGCAAAATCTCGTTTTACTGGGAAGCGGTGCGCAACCAGTATGCCGCCTTCGAAAGCGACCTGAAAGGGCCGGCTTCGGAAGTCTACCTGCACGAGATGCCGGGCGGGCAATTCACCAATCTCAAGGAGCAGGCGCGCTCGCTCGGGCTGGAGACACGCTGGCACGAGGTGGCGCAGGCCTATCACGACGTCAACCTGATGTTCGGCGACATCGTCAAGGTGACGCCGTCGTCCAAGGTGGTCGGCGACATGGCGCTGATGATGGTCAGCCAGGACCTGACCGTCGCCGATGTCGAGAACCCGGCCAGGGACATCGCCTTCCCGGACTCGGTTGTCTCGATGCTGCGTGGCGATCTTGGCCAGTCCCCCGGAGGCTGGCCGCCAGCCTTGCAGAAGAAGGCGCTGAAGGGCGACAAGCCGATCACCGTGCGTCCCGGTTCGCTGTTGAAGCCGGCCAATCTCAAGGCCAGCCGCAAGGAGATCGAGGACAAGCTGGAGCGCAAGCTCTCGGAACACGAATTCGCTTCGTGGCTGATGTATCCAAAGGTGTTTTCCGACTTCGTCGCCGCGCAGGAAACCTATGGTCCGGTCAGCGTTCTGCCGACGCCGACCTACTTTTACGGCATGAAGCCGGAAGACGAGATCTTCGTCGACATCGAGAAGGGCAAGACGCTGGTGGTGCGGTGCCTGGCCATCGGCGATGTCGACGAGAAGGGGATGGTCACCGTGTTCTTCGAACTCAACGGCCAACCGCGGCGTGTGAAGGTGCCCGACCGTGCGCATGGCGCTTCCGCGGCCAAGGCGCGCCGCAAGGCAGAGCCCGGCAACGAGGCGCATGTCGGTGCGCCGATGCCGGGGGTGGTCTCCGCACTTTCGGTTGCCGCCGGTCAGGCGGTGAAGGCCGGCGATGTGCTGCTCTCCATCGAGGCGATGAAGATGGAGACGGCGCTGCATGCCGAACGCGATGGCACGGTCGCAGAGGTTCTGGTGAAGGCCGGCGATCAGATCGATGCGAAGGATCTGCTCATAGCTTTCAATTAGCCAGGCATTCTTGGTGTGGATGGCTGTCGGCTTCTGGCGGCAGCCTCACGGCTCGCTCGATAACAGCTTGACCCGCCGGCCCCGGTCGGGCATCGAACCGCTGAAATTCGCCGCGGCACGTTTCCCGAGTCGCGGCGCGGAGTCGATTTTTGGAGAAAAACATGGCCGACGATATTACCGAGACCAGCCAGACTGTTGCCGCCGGCCAGCTGCGTGCCTTCATCGAGCGCATCGAGCGGCTCGAGGAAGAAAAGAAGACGATCTCAGACGACATCAAGGAAGTGTTCGCCGAGGCCAAGGGCACCGGGTTCCAGTCCCCCCTAAAGCTTGTCGCCTAGAAACGAAATCAATCACTTAAGCGGGCGACAGTTAGTCGAGCTAGACGACACGCCGACGATCAAAGAAGGTTCACCGACATGGCAGACGAAGTTACCGAGACCAGCCAGACCGTAGCCGCCGGGCAGCTGCGCGCCATCATTGAACGCATCGAGCGTCTCGAGGAAGAAAAGAAGACCATCGCAGACGACATCAAGGACGTGTACGCGGAAGCGAAGGGGACTGGTTTTGACGTGGCGGCCGTTAGGCAGCTCGTCCGGCTCCGCAAGAAGGATCAGGCCGAGCGCCAGGAAGAGGAAGCGATCCTCGATCTGTATAAGGCCGCGCTCGGAATGGTGTAAGTTCCACTGATCTGTGGGGCGATCTTGTCGCGCACATTCTGTGCGGCGTAGGATTCTCACATCTGCTGGTTTGCAGTTCAAGACGCTGGTTGGGCGGAGGCCAGCGTCTGAAGGCGCGAGCCCTATAGAATGATCTTCGGGAACTTGACGTTGAGGGCGCCGGCGAGGGCTGCCGTGTGGCGGCATCTCGCTTTTGCGCAACGGTTTCCTCGGCGGTGAACTGGTCGCGACGTTGCCGTTGCATAGGGTCGGTGGTGCCTGGCAAGATGGGTGACCACTGCAACCGAGTTCTGGAACCGCCTCGAGCGTCCATCGTGGAGAGATCAATCGGACCTCTGACGCTGCATCGGCTGAAAGAGGAGTTGGCCGTGCCTGAACTTCGGGGTCCCTCGAGGGATCGGGGCGGGCGATCACAGCGAAGTGATGGTGGCGGAGCCGAGGTGCTCGATAGCGTATACTGGACGATGACCGTCTCAGCCGCCGCACCTCCGGGAATGGTCAGACCGATAAGCGCCACCCGAACCGGAGTGGCTGGGCTTAGCAGGTGTCGTCCCACTGCTTCGCCGCGTTTTGCCCTGCTTTGCAATGTGCGCGCTTGGCCGCCGCATGCACAGGATGAGTGGCCGCGCCTGGGATCCTGTCAGGCACAAGGTATCTCGATGGGACGCCTTCGTTCGAAATCCTGATGTCAGCGGTTTCGCCAGCTTTCAGTATCGATCACAACCTCGCCTTCTCGGGGAACCGAGCGATGGGCTTTCGATAGCTACAATAGCTTCTGCCTGCGCAGCGCGACGCCTGGCCCGCGCTCCGGAGTTGAAGGAAGAAACTCTACGCCTTCCCTCTCGAATGCGAGCCGAAGTTTTTCCACCGCGTCAAGTGCGATTCCTTTTCCGCCTGACTCGATACGAACGACCGTCCGACGGCTTACGCCTGCGCGCTCAGCGACTTGCTCCTGGCTGAGGTTCACTAGCGCCCGCGCTGCACGCAGCGCCCGCAGAGTGTCAGAAATTGAATCCATGGAGCAGCAAGTCCGCCCTCATCTTATTTTGTCAACAATTGGCGCATGGTGTGACACACTTGTGGACTTTCATGGGCGAATCATGCACAAAAAGCGACATTCAGCGTGAGCACTGCGAATCGACAGGATTCCGGATCGAATCCTTCGTTTCTCAGAACTTACAGGTCTGGCGGCGTTGGGGAGCAGGATAGGAGAATCAAGTGTACCATTTTGGAAATGCGAACGGAGACCTCGATCACGACGGGATCAGTCTCGACATCGAGAGATTGGAGGGGCTTGTCGCCGACCTGATGGCGGTGAAGTTCCCGTTCGACTGCCGCCGCCTATACAACGAGAGGACGTTGTCAGACGCTCCGCTTCTGGAGGACTGGCGACAGGCTGTCCGCCCCGTGCCTCGCCTAGTCGGCTTCTCGACCGGGCACCCGCTTCTGCCCGGCTGCGAGCGACCGATCGTGACCTCTGATATCTGGCTTTTCTCCGAAGAGCTGCGCCTCGCCCGATCGATGTCGCGTTGGTACCGCCTCGGGAATCCTTTCCGCGACATGTCGAAGGACAACTGAGATGACATGCCCGTCCCAGGAGGGGAGCTCGGTCTCCCATCTCTCCGTTGCCTTTGCTCGCCCCGCAGCGAGCGGCACGCGTGGCGAGCGGGAATCCGGCAGACAAGGATTCAAGCCTTTGCACTGCCCGGCGCAGATCGAGAGGGCGGGGCGTTCGGGCGGCAGAGATGACTGGGGACTGACATGAAACTCTGGATTTGGTCTGACCTCCATCTCGAGATGCAGAATCCTACCTTTGTAGATAGGGCACCTGATGCCGACGTCATCGTCTGCGCGGGCGACCTCTGCGTTGCCGACGAACTGGGCGATTACACGCGTTGGCTTATCGAGCGGTACGGACTGCCCATGATCTTCGTGCCTGGCAATCACGAGTTCTACAGCAATCGTGCAGTATGGCCGCCGCGAACGAAACCTTCCGACCATCTTCTGATGAAGGAGGTGGCCGAGGCATCGCGATCCTGGCGGAACCGACTTTACGTCCTGGACGACGACATCTTGGAACTCGGCGGCGTGCGGTTTGTCGGCGGTACACTGTGGACCGATTTCAAGATGGACCTCATGAGCGATGCCGGCCTTCAGCCGCGGATGCAATCCGCACTGACGCAATTGGCGGACTTTTCCAGAATCTGGCTGGGCGACGGCGAGTTGCTGACGCCGCAGGTCGCGCTCGGTTTTCACTTGCTGACGCGCGGCTTCATCGAGCGACAGCTGGCGATCCCGTTCGATGGCACAACGGTTGTCGTGACGCACAATCTGCCTCATCCGGACTGCACGCCGGCCGCTTATCGCGGCTGGGGCACCAACCACCTGTTTGCCTGCAGCAAGGAGGCATTCGAGGGAACCCTGAAGTCGGATGCAGCCCCAGCCCTGTGGATTTGCGGACACACGCATCATCCCAGCGACATCAGGGTTGGCCGGACGCGGATCGTCTGTAATCCCATGGGGTACCTCAGGGTCGCCAGCGAGCGCGACAACGGCTTTCAGTGGGACCTCGTAATCGACACGGAGGCACTCCCATGAAGACGCAACCGCCCGGCAGGCACGCGAACGCCATCAAGAACGACCTCCTTGCGCGAGCGTACCTCGACATCCTGGCCCGCGAGGACGGCGTGCATTCCAAGTCGATGTTGCGTGCAGGTTCCGGCGACCCGTCCGATCCCGTCGAGATGATTCTCGATGACCTGATGGACACCCCCGCCGAAGGACGAGTCTCCATCAGGCCCGACTTGGCGGCCGTGGCGGTGCTGACCGCGCGCGCAATCGAAACGGAGTCCGGCCTGACACGAACCCTGCGGCGTGGCACGCCGGTCATCAGCATCGCCACCCATACGCCGGACCGGGTCGACGCGGTCCATAGGGTCATCACAGCTTGCGCTCTTCCCTCGGATCGCATCGTCTCGACCAGCGACCGCCAATTCCGGGTCGGAAGGGACGAGGCGCTTATCATTGCCCGCGACGGGACGGAAAAGGGCCACAAGCCGGACAGCGGCAACGAAGCGATCGCGAGTGCCCTTCACGCGCGTTCGACCATCATCGGCATTGCGCCTGAGCCGCGCCGTCAGCTGCCGCGCGACCTGATCCGCTCGGCCGAATACCATCTGATCCTGCCCGAGATCGACGAGAGCGCCTTGGCGCTTGTTGTCGAAGCAGTCACCGGAAGGCATCCGGCGCGCTCGATCGACCAGACCACGGTCCGCCTGCTCGATATCGCCGACCTGGTGCTGGCGCTGAGGCCGGACCGTAGTCCTGACGAATGCTTGACGCGGCTTGAGGAGCTTGTTGCCAGGAAAGGCGAGTTCCACTCCGACGGGCCCGCGCTGGAAGACCTCGACGGCTATGGCGAGGCGAAGGACTGGGGCCTCGAGCTCGTCGCCGACTTCGCCGACTACAAGGCGGGGCGCATCAGCTGGGACGAGGTCGACAACCGCGGCCTTTTGCTTAGCGGCCCTCCCGGCGTCGGCAAAACCAGCTACGCCCGGGCGCTTGCAAAATCGGCGCGCGTGCCGCTGGTCGCGACCAGCGTAGCCGACTGGAATTCGGCATCTTATCTCTCGGGCACATTGCAAGCCATTAAGGATGTCTTTGCCCGCGCCCGAAAACTGTCGCCATCGATCCTCTTCATAGACGAACTCGACGGTATCTCCGACCGATCGCGGTTGCGTGGCGACTATGTCGAGTATTGGAGCCAGATCGTCAATTTATTCCTTGAACTTCTGCAAGGGATCGATGAGCGGCCGGGTGTCGTGGTCATCGGGGCCACCAATCATCCTGATGCTATCGACCCGGCGGTCAAGAGGGCGGGACGGCTCGATCGCGAAATCGCTATCCAGAAGCCGGACGCAAAGACCCTCGCTAGTCCCCTGGAACAAAAGTAAGCTTCATTTTGTTTGGCTTCTGTCACAAGAGCAGGAGTTTGATTCATGACTGGC